>JAIUNQ010000086.1 GCA_020161475.1 Pseudomonadota bacterium
GGCGGAATATGCGCTCACGGAACTGGGCCACGAGATGGTGCCGCTGATCGAGGCGATTGCCGCCTTCGGTCAGAAACTCAAGGCCGCTCAGGGCGGCACCTGCGCCATGGCAGCGGAATAATTTTCTTCCCCCGGCACCACCGCCACAATTCGGCCTGTCTTTGTTCTAGATTCGCGGTTCTGGATTCATCCGCGACGATGCTGCATTGTCGTCGGATCATCGGCCCGAACGCCTTTCGGGCCGATGACAAGAAAGGACAACGACCCCATGCCGACCATCGCGCTCGTGGACGACGACCGCAACATCCTGACCTCTGTCTCGATCGCGCTCGAGAATGAGGGGTTCCGTGTCCAGACCTATACCGACGGTGCGACCGCTCTTGACGGGCTGAAGCAGAACGCACCGGATCTGGCGATTTTCGACATCAAGATGCCGCGCATGGATGGCATGGAGCTGCTGCGCCGGCTGCGCCAGAAGTCAGACCTCCCGGTGATCTTCCTCACCTCCAAGGACGAGGAGATCGACGAACTCTTCGGCCTGAAGATGGGGGCCGATGATTTCATCCGCAAACCCTTCTCGCAGCGCCTGCTGGTGGAGCGCGTGAAAGCCATCCTGCGCCGCTCGGGCGCGAAGGACGTGCCCGCCCCCGCCAAAGAAACCGACGCCAAGGTGCTGGAGCGCGGCCTGCTGGTGATGGACCCGGAGCGCCACACCTGCACCTGGAAGGGCGAGCAGGTGGTGCTCACCGTCACCGAATTCCTGATCCTGCAGAGCCTTGCCCAGCGCCCCGGCGTGGTGCGCTCGCGCAATGCGCTGATGGATGCGGCCTATGACGATCAGGTCTATGTTGACGATCGCACCATCGACAGCCACATCAAGCGCCTGCGCAAGAAATTCAAGGCAGTGGACGACGATTTCGAGATGATCGAAACGCTCTACGGCGTGGGCTATCGCTTCCGGGAGGCGTGAGGCCCCCGCCGCTGGCAGGTGAGTGGTGGACAGACGCTTGGGGCATCGACCGGGAAAACCGGCATCGGCCGGCATGGCGCGCGCGGGCTGGCCGCGCGTGAGAGTGCGCCTGCGCCGGATTTTCATCCGCCCCTTCTCCTCCTCGCTCACACGGCGCATCGCGGTCCTTAATCTCGCCGGGTTGGTCGCACTGTTCGTTGCCTTCCTCTGGCTGAACCAGACGCGCGTCGGCGTGATCGATGCGCGGGCTCAAAGCCTGTCGCTGCAAGCCGAGATCATTTCCGCTGCCATCGCCTCGGCGGCCCATGCGGATGCGGATTCGCTCGCGCTGGACCCGGACAAGCTGCTCCAGCAGCAGCTGGCAGAGCCGGCGCCGCCCACCCCCAGCCAGACGCCCCATGTCGATGAACTCGATGTACTGGAGTTCTCGATCAATCCGGCGCGCGTCGCCCCGATCCTGCGGCGCCTGGTGACCCCCACCCGCACGCGCGCCCGCGTTTTCGACCGCGACGGCAACCTGCTGCTGGACACCAAGGCCTTCTATAACCCCGGCGATTATCTTGGGAATGCACCGCGCGTCAGCGATGACACGGGGCTGACACTCTTCACCCGCTCGTGGAATGCCGTGAAGCAGCGCTTCGGGCGCATCGACATTTCCCAGCCCGACAAGCACGGCGATGAGACCCTGGGCGAGATCCAGCAGGCGCTCACTGGCCGCGCCGGCAACCTTGTGCGCGTGACCGCTGACGGGCAGACCATCGTGTTCGCGGCGGCCCCGATCCAGCGCGGCAGCCGGGCCGATCCGGCCTCGATCAAAGGTGCGCTGCTGCTTTCGACACAGGAAGGCGATGTGGACCGCGTCATCGCGGAAGAGCGCAACAGCTATATCCTTGTGTTTCTGGTGGCGGCGCTGGTGATGCTGGTGCTTTCGGTGCTGCTGGCAGGGACTATTGCGGAGCCGATGCGCCGCCTGTCCGAAGCGGCGGACCGGGTGCGGCGCGGGGTGCATGCGCGCGAGGAAATCCCCGATTTTCCCGAGCGCACCGATGAAATCGGCCAGCTCTCGCATTCCCTGCGCGATATGACCGGCGCACTTTATTCCCGTATCGAGGCCATCGAGCGCTTTGCGGCGGATGTGGCGCATGAGCTGAAAAACCCGCTGACCTCGCTGCGCAGCGCGGTGGAAACCCTGCCGCTCGCCAGAACGCCGGAAAGCCGCGACCGGCTGAACGCGGTGATCCTGCATGATATTCGCCGTCTTGACAGGCTGATCACCGATATTTCGGACGCCTCGCGCCTGGATGCCGAATTGCAGCGCGCCGCAGCCCAAACCTTCGATCTGGCGCAGATGCTCACCACGCTCGCGGCCATGCGCAACGATGTGAAGGGCAAGGATGCGGGGGGGGTGACGCTCGACCTTCCCGCCGGCGTGAGCTTGCCGATGCAGGGGCATGACAGCCGTCTGTTTCAGGTCTTCACCAACCTCGTGGACAACGCCCAGAGCTTCTCCCCACCGGGGCGCCCGGTGCGGGTCAAGGCCCGGCGCGAGGCCGATCATGCGATCATCACGGTGGAAGACGAGGGGCCGGGCATTCCCGATCATGCGCTGGAGCGCATTTTCGAGCGCTTCTACACCGACCGGCCCGACCATGGCTTTGGCCAGAACTCCGGCTTGGGGCTCTCCATCTCCCAACAGATCGTCGAGGCGCATGGCGGCAGCATCCGCGCCGAGAATATCCCTGATGGCGCGGGCGGTCGGCGTGGCGCCCGCTTCATTGTCACGCTGCCGCTGAGTGGAGGAGCCTGACCATGATCAATCTCCATGCCAGCGCCCTCACCCTTGGCGAGCATGGGTTGATCGTTCTGGGGGCCTCAGGCGCGGGTAAATCCGCGCTTGTGCTGGCGCTGATCGAGGCGGAGGAGGCGCGCGGCGGTTTTGCCCGGCTGATCAGCGATGACCGGGTGCTTCTGGAAGCGCGCGGCGGACGCCTGATCGCGCGGGCGCATCCGGCAATTGCCGGGCAGGTTGAGGCGCGCGGCGGCGGTGTGCTCGGGGTGCCCTTCATGGAGGCCGCGCGGCTTCACGGGGTGCTCAAACTGGAGACGGATCCAGCCCGGATGCCACCGGAGGCGGACCGACACGTGATCGAGGGGGTTTCGCTACCCTGCCTAAGCTTGCGGATTGACGCCGATTTGCCCGCAAAAACCGGTGTTGTGCGCCATTGGCTCAACCGGGAGATGCAGACTGGAGGCGTTTAAAAGAAAATGGTCTTATTTTCACGGTTTTGCTTGCCAACACGTCTGGCGTCGCCAAAATGCGGCCTCCGTCCCCAGAAGGGGAACGCCGTCCGGCGATCCTCACGGGGCCAGCGTTGAAGAGGGTGACGTAGCCTTCCATGATCGGCATGGTTTTGGTCAGCCACGGGCAGCTTGCGACGGAATTCCGCGCGGCGATGGAACACGTGGTCGGGCGGCAAAGGCAGGTCGCCGTTGTCTGCATCGGCCCCGAAGACGACATGGATACGCGCCGCCATGAGATCGTCGAGGCGATCCGCGGCGTGGACTCCGGTGGCGGCGTCGTGGTCCTCACCGATATGTTCGGCGGAACGCCTTCCAATCTCGCCATTTCCGCCATGAACGGCACCAATGTCGAAGTGGTGGCGGGCATCAATCTGCCCATGCTGGTCAAGCTGGCCAAGGTGCGCGAATGCGCCCCCCTGTCCGAGGCGGTGGTGCAGGCGCAGGACGCCGGGCGCAAATACATCAACGTCGCCTCGCATATCCTCGCCGGGCGCTGAACCCGCGCTCCAGCGTGGGGGACAACCGCAACAGGGCTCGCCAGAAGCCCGCGATATGGGAGCAAGCCCTTGAGCGATCACGATACGGGGTGTCAGGACTGCCCGCCTGCGCCGGTGATTGAAGGCGCCCTGCAGCGCAACCTGCCGGTGATCAACCGCAAGGGTCTGCATGCCCGCGCCTCGGCCAAATTCGTGCAGTGCTGCGAGAGTTTTGATGCCGATGTCAAGGTGACCCATTGCGGGGAAACCGTTGGCGGCACCTCGATCATGGGGCTGCTCACGCTCGCCGCAGGCCAAGGCCGCACCATCACGGTTTCCGCTACCGGTGCGCAGGCCAAGGAAGCCCTCGATGCGATCGAGGCGCTGCTCGCGGATCGCTTCGGCGAAGGCGAGTAAGAGCCTTCCTGTGACAAAGCCGACCGCGATGCTGGACGCCGCCGCCATCGAGGCGCGTATTCGCGCCAGTTTCGACAAGCAGGGCCTGATGACGACACTCGGGGCGCGCCTTCTGCGCGTGGCTCCCGGCGAGGTCGAAATCGCGCTGACCCCCCACCCTTCCAACATGCAGCAACATGGTTTTGTGCATGGCGGCGCTGTGGGCGCCATCGCCGATTCGGCAGCCGGCTATGCCGGGCTGACGCTGATGCCCGAGGGCACCGGCATCCTGACCACGGAATTCAAGATCAATCTGCTCGCCCCGGCTGCGGGAGATCAGATCATCGCGCTGGGCCGCGTGGTCAAATCGGGCCGCACGCTGACGCTGGCGCAGGCCGAGGTGTTTGCGGAAGCGGGCGGCCAGCGCAAGCTGATCGCCCTTTTGACCGCGACCCTGATGACCATCGCCGGCCGGGATGGCGTGACGGACTGAACAGCCGCCACGCGGCGCACGCTTAGAGGATCAGGTCGGAGGCGTTGACGAGCCCGCGGACCTCGATCTGGAAATCGCGTCCGCCGTCACCGTCCACGTCCCCGCTGATGAAGGTGAAGCCGACGAGGCTCTGGATACGCAGTTCTCCGGCATGGCCGGTAAACTGCTCCACAAGCCGGAACGCCTGGTTCCCGCTGGCATCGGCGTTGGCGTCGATGCGGCTGAGATCGATCCGGTCGATTCCGCGCTCGAAATCGGTGATGCTGTCTTCCGGGAAAATGAAATTGCCCGAATAGCCAAAGCCCGCATCGGAGACGGTATCGAAGCGGAAGGTATCGGCGCCGGTGCCGCCGGTCATGGTATCTGCGCCAGTTCCGCCGATGAGGATGTCGTCGCCCTCGTCTCCGGTCAGCGTATCGTGGCCAGAGCCGCCGAAAATCGTATCGTCGCCGCCATTGCCATGGATGATGTCATCGCCGCCGTCGCCCTTCAGGGTACGGCCGGTGTTGTTGTCATTGAGGGTGTCGTTGTTGTTGGTCATGCGGATGCTCTCGATGGAGGAGAGCTGCGCGATGTTGCCCAGAACCGTCTCACCGGTCAGGACATCACCCGAGATGACATCATAGAAAATCGGGCTGCTTTCCGGCAGCAGCGCGTAGGACAGCGAGCCGAGAAAGCCCGACTGGATATCGACATCGCGAAACTGAAGTTCGTCCGTGCCCGAGCCTCCGGAGAGCGAGTCTGTCCCGCTCTCGAAGATGAAGGTGTCGTTGCCCGCGCCGCCCGAGAGCGTATCGTTGCCTGTGCCGCCGATCAGGGTGTCGTCGCCATCCCCTCCGCGCAGCGTATCATTACCGCCCCGCCCGAAGAGGACATCGTCGCCGCCAAAGCCATCGATCACATCATTGCGGCCACCCCAATCGGTGGTGCTGTTGTTGCCGTAAATGACATCCGCAATGTCATCATCGGGGAAAAGCCCGTTATAATTGCCCTTGAAGGTGGCCATGGCGCACTCCTTTGCTGGGGACAACAGCGTCCCTGCCGAGGAGAATGAGGGTTCATGCGCTCCGGTGCTGTTCCGCGGGGAACAGGCGACGACGGCAGGCGACATAAACTTATCTTTATATCGTTATTGAAATCTTCACAGGAGCATGATACGCGGCTGGCCGTATCGTGGCCCCATGCGCCACGCCTGAGCTTTCCCGCGCTGTGCGCGCCCACCAAGGACCCCTCCCGATGCAGCACGATTACATCGTCAAAGACATGAGCCTTGCCCCGTTCGGCCGCAAGGAAATCGAACTCGCTGAAACCGAAATGCCGGGCCTCATGGCCATTCGCGCCGAATACGGCCCCAAGCAGCCGCTCAAGGGCGCGCGCATTGCCGGCTCGCTTCACATGACCATCCAGACCGCCGTGCTGATCGAGACGCTCAAAGCGCTCGGCGCGGACATCCGCTGGGTCAGCTGCAACATCTTCTCGACACAGGACCACGCCGCGGCTGCCATCGCCGCAGCGGGCATCCCGGTCTTCGCCTACAAGGGCGAGACGCTGGAAGAGTATTGGGACTACACCGCCAAGCTGTTCGACTGGCATGGTGGTGGCGTTCCCAACATGATCCTCGATGACGGCGGCGATGCCACCATGCTGGTGCATTACGGCCTGAAAGCCGAGCAGGGCGATGTGGCCTTCCTCGACAAGCCGGGCTCGGAAGAGGAAGTGATCTTCTTCAATCTCATCAAGAAGCTGCTCGCGATCAAGCCGAAGGGCTGGTTCGCCGAGGTCGCCAAGTCGATCAAGGGCGTTTCGGAAGAAACCACCACGGGCGTGCATCGCCTCTACAAGCTCGCGGAAGAGGGCAAGCTGCTCTTCCCGGCGATCAACGTGAACGATTCCGTCACCAAGTCGAAGTTCGACAACCTCTACGGCTGCCGTGAATCGCTGGTCGATGCGCTGCGCCGCGGCACCGATGTGATGATGGCCGGCAAGGTGGCTTTCGTCGCCGGCTTCGGCGATGTGGGCAAGGGCTCGGCGGCCAGCTTGCGTCAGGCGGGCTGCCGCGTGATCGTTTCGGAAGTCGATCCGATCTGCGCGCTTCAGGCCGCCATGGAAGGCTATGAAGTCGCCACCATTGAGGATGCCCTGCCGCGCGCCGACATCTATGTCACCGCCACCGGCAACAAGGACATCATCACCGTTGACCACATGCGCGCCATGAAGGACCGCGCCATCGTGTGCAACATCGGCCACTTCGACAACGAGATTCAGGTCGCGGGCCTGAAGAACTTCAAGTGGACCAACATCAAGCCGCAGGTCGATGAAATCGAGTTTCCCAAGGGCAACCGTATCATCCTGCTCTCGGAAGGCCGCCTCGTGAACCTCGGCAATGCCATGGGTCACCCGTCCTTCGTGATGTCGTCCTCCTTCTCGAACCAGACGCTGGCGCAGATCGAACTCTGGGCCAATCCGGGCAAGTACGAGAAGAAGGTCTACACCCTGCCGAAGTTCCTCGACGAGAAGGTCGCAGCGCTGCATCTGGAAAAGCTCGGCGTGAAGCTGACCAAGATGAGCAAAGAGCAGGCGGATTACATCGGCGTGCCGGAAGCCGGCCCCTTCAAGCCGGATCACTATCGCTACTGAGTTCTGCGAGTCCGCTCAAACGCTTACGCCCGGCCTTGTGCCGGGCGTTTCTTTTTGTGCATTGCGACGCGCCAGAAATTTGTCCCTTCACGGTTCGTTAACCACTTCCTGACGGACTCATGGCCTGATTAAAGTGCTCGCTGGCGGGGCGGCGCGGTGATTCGCGCTCGGGCGTTTTCGGGCGCCGGGATGAACAAAACGGAACGGGAGCGGATGTGGTGAGCGGCAGGGCGCGCAAGATGCGGGGCATGGGACTTCTGCTCGCTTCGACGTGCCTTTTTGCCGTGCCGCACCTTGTGGCCCCGGCCCGCGCGCAGGGCGAGGATCTGCGTCTGCGCCTGCCGCAAGTGCTTGATTCCTCGCGCGCCCAGCTCGCCAAGGCCAATCTGCCGCTACTCTTCGTGATGACCGTGCTGACGGTCTATGGCGCCACCATTTCGGTGCTTCATATCCTGTGGCGGCGGCGCAAGGGCGACGAGCTTGACCGCCTTGCGCAGGACCTACGCGAGGCGCAGGAGCGGGTGGAGCGTGCGCATCTGTTTCTGGCGGCAGATCGCCAGTTCATGATCACCTGGAACGGACTGGACGATACCGATGTCACCTTCGAGGGCGACATCACGGTGGCGCTTGAGACCACCAATCCGATGCGCGTTCTCAACTTCCGCGAGTGGCTCGCACCGATGGATGCCGATGCGCTGGGCCAGCGCCTTCAGGCCCTGCGCGCCATCGGTACCGGCTTCTCGCTCGCCTTCCGCACGCTGGCCGGCGAGCATGTCGATATCGAGGGGCGGCCCGTTGCGGGGCGCGCGGTGATGGCGGCCCGTCTTTCCACCGGCGAGCGGGCGACGGTTGCGCGGATGCAGGCAGAAAATCAGGCGCTGGCCGAAGCGCAGGCGCAGCTCTGCTCGGTGCTCAATGCCATTCCCCAGCCGGTCTGGCTGCGCGATCGCGCCGGGCGACTGGGCTGGGTGAATTCGGCCTATGCGCAGGCTGTCGATGCGCCGGGGCCGGATGCGGTTCTCACCGCGCAGGCCGAGATTCTCGACACGCAGGATCGCGCTGAAATCCGCAAGATCCAGCTCGATTCCGGCCGCTATCAGGGCGAAGTGACGGCTATTCTCGCAGGGCAGCGCCGCAAGGTCGATGTCGTGGAGGTCGCCGGACCAGAGGGCGGGGGCGGGTTTGCCTTCGACATTTCCGAGTTGGAGGCCGCTCGCTCAGCGCTGGAGCGGCAGATGGAAGCGCATGTCAAAACGCTGGACGAATTGCCCAATGCGGTTGCCATGTTCGACCAGCGCCAGCAGTTGACCTATTCCAACCGCGCCTTTGCCGATCTTTTCGCGCTCGATGCCGGCTTCCTCAAATCCAAGCCGAGCGTAGGCGAATGGCTCGACAACCTGCGCACCCATGCGCGCCTGCCGGAAACCGGCGATTACCGCCAATGGAAGGCGTCGCAGATCGCGCTGTTCGCTTCGCCCGAAAGCTCGGAGCAGGGCTGGCGGCTGCCCAATGGCCGCGCGCTGCGCCTTGTCACCTCGCCCAATCCGCAGGGCGGGCTGACCTTCCTATTCGAGGATGAGACCGAGCGCTTCGCGCTGGCGACCGAATTCGACCAGCTGAAAAACACCCAGTGGGAAACGCTGATGGCGCTTTCCGAAGGGGTGGCGGTGTTCGGCTCGGATGGCTGCTTGCAGCTTTCGAACCCGGCTTTCTCCAAGCTGTGGGACATCAGCCCCGAGGCGCTGCGCTCGCGCCCGCGCGTCGAGGAAGTGGCTCAGGCCGCCAGCCGGCAGGCCGCGCCGGCATGGCACGACATCACCCGCACCGTCTGCTCGCTCTCCGAAGCGCGCGATGAGCGCCATTTCGAGACGGCAACCTCCGATGCGCGGGTCTTCCGCATTTCAACCGTACCGCTGCCCGAGCGCGCCACGCTGGTCACGGTGTCCGATGTGACCGACACGGTGGAAGCCGAGGCCCGCCTGCGCGAACACAACGATGCGCTGCAACAGGCGGCCCGCCTGCGCACCGATTTCATCCGCTCGCTCTCCTTCGAGCTGCGCTCCCCGCTCACCAATGTGGTGCTGGCGGCCCAGGCGCTGGCGGGCGGTGTTGCCGGTGATCTTTCGCCCAAGCAGCGCTCCTACACCGAGGATCTGGCGCGTTCGGCGGACAGCGTGCTGGCGATTACCAACGATGTTCTCGATCTCGCGGACCTTGAAAGCGGCGCGGGCGTTGATCTCAAGCGCGAGAGCTTCGGGCTTTCGGAAGCGATCACGGAATCGCTCGAAGGGTTGCAGGACCGGATCGGGGCGGCCAACCTCAAGCTCGCGCTCAATGTGCAGAGCGGGGTCAAGACCATCAACGCCGACCCCAAGCACTTCCGGCATATCCTGTTCTCGCTGCTCGCCAACGCCATTTCCTTCTCGGCGGACGGTGATCACCTGCGCCTTGCGGTCAAGCGCGAGGATGGGAACCTGCTCGTCGAGGTCAGCGACTCCGGACGCGGCGCGCCGGGCGGCAACACGCGCGATGTGCCGCGCGAGCACGGCTTCCGCTTCTCGC
>JAIUNQ010000087.1 GCA_020161475.1 Pseudomonadota bacterium
GCGAGAAGATGGTGGCGGCGCTGGCGGCGCAACCGGGCTCCTGGACGGACCTCGCGCGCCATCCGCGCAAGCTCCAGCAGATGCTCGATACCATTCGTGCGCAGGGTTATGCCGTGATGGACGACGCCTATTCGGTCAAGGAATACGGCGGCCTCGTCTGGGCGCTGGCGGTGCCGGTGATGCGCGGCGACCAGATCTTCGCCTCCATGAACATCATGATGCTCAAAAGCGCCGTGACGCAGGAAGAGGCCTGCACCAAGTTCCTGGAGCCGCTCAAGGAGACGGCGCTGAAACTGGCGCAGGCGCTCTCACAGAAGGAATCAAGCGCCGGAAGAGGCCACTGAGCCCTCAGGCTTTGCATTGCCGCGAAGGCGCGCGAAGCGCTCCTGAATCAGGGGCAGCAAGCCGCGCGGCGTGGCCAGAATAACCGCCACCACCACCCCGCCGTAGACGAAGTAGTGCAGGCCGGGCAGCACCCCGCCGAGCTTGCCGCGCAGGATCTCGCCCAGCGGCACCAGCAGCAGCGCACCCAGCGCCGGCCCCATCGAGCGCCCGAGCCCGCCGACCGTCGCCATCAGCACGATCTCGATGGTCAGCACCGGCGAGGACAGCAGATAAGGGTCCGCAAAGGTAAGGTAGCGCGCGTAAGCCGTGCCGATGATCGAGGCGAGCACCGCCGAGATCACCATGGCCAGCGCCTTGTTGCGGAAGATATTGACGCCGATGGCGCGCGCCGCATTTTCGTTGTCGCGGATGGTGCGCAGATAATAGCCCAGCGGCAGGTTGAGAATGGCGAAGCTGACGAGCACCGACAGCGCAGCCAGAAACAGCATCACATAGAAGGCGCCTTCGCCGCCGCCGAACTGGAAGGCCGAGAAGTCCCCCTTGTCGCGCGGCAGGAACAGGCCCGAGGCACCGCCGAGATAATCCCAGCCGATGACGATGATCTCGCCCATTTCCGCGAAAGCCAGCGTGATCAGCGCGAAGCTGAGGTGCCCGAGCTTGAAGCGGAAGTCGATCACCGCGATGAGAAAGCCCATCAGACCGGAGACGAGGGCCGCCACCACCAGCCCCACCCACATGTTGATGCCGGAGTTGAGCAGCATGGCGCTGGCGAGCATGGCACCGGTGCCAACGAAGAGCGAATGCGCCAGCGAGATCTGACCGCCGACACCGCCGACGATGTTCCACGCGCTGCCCAGCGCGACATAGACCAGCGTGAGCGTCGCGATATGCAGGTAGTAGCTCGGCAGGCCGAGGGGCAGCATCGCCAGCGCGGCCAGAAGAAGCCACCACAGCGGGTTGCGCAGGGCTTGGAAGAAAGCAGGCTTCATGGTCAGCACCCCTTCTTGCGCGTCATGAACATCGAAGGCCGGTGATTGCGTTTCGGCATGATGCGCTCCTCAGGCGGATTTCAGGAGGCCTTGCGGCCGGAACAGCATGATGATCACGAAGATTGCGTAGGGCAGGATCATGCCGAGCGTATCGGAGAGGTAGATCGTGCCGAGCGATTCCGAGATGCCGATGACCAGCCCCGCCAGCATGATGCCGACGAAGTTCGTCATGCCCCCCAGCACCACCACGATCAGGGTGATGGCGGTATAGCGCAGGCCCATCGAGGGATGCATCGGCGTGCCCGGCACGAGCAAGGCCGCGGCGATGGCCAGCAACCCGATGCCCGCCGCGAAGGTGAGCATGCGCACCTTGCCCACATCGATGCCCATCAGCGCGGCGGCACGCGCATTCTGGTGGACGGCGCGGATCGAGCGGCCGATGTCGGTGGAGCGCAGCAGGATGAACAGCCCGATGGCGATGGAGAAGGAGGCCGCGGCGCTGATCACCTGCGGCACACGCACCACCACCGGCCCCAGCAGCCAGAGCTTGGACTCCAGCATGGAGGGCGCGCGGTGGAACTGGCCGCCGAAGCTCATCAGCAACCCGTTCTGCACCAGAAGCGAGACACCCAGCGTGAGCTGGATCACCATGAGAAGATGGTGCCCGGCAATGGGGCGGATGAGGAAGTAATAGACCGCCCCGCCCACAGCCATCATGGTCGGCAGCGTGATGAAGATCGAGACGTAAGGGTCAAGCGCGAAGGCCGAGGCCAGTGCGAAACACAGATACATCCCCAGCAGCACGAAATCGCCATGGGCGAAGTTGACGATGCCGCTGACCGAATAGACCAGCCCCATGCCCAGCGCGAGCATGCCGTAGGTGGAGCCGACGAGGAAGCCTTGTGCCAGTGCTTGCAGAATTTCCGACATGTCACCCTCCTCACAGGCCGAGATAAGCTTTTTTCGTGCGCGGATCGTCCCGCACGATGCTGGATGCGCCTTCCACCTCCACGCGCCCGCGTTCCAGCACGTAGCAATAGGAGGCATGGCGCAGGGTGAGGTTGAGGTTCTGCTCCACGAGCAGCACGGTCAGGCCTTCCCGGTGAAGTTTTTCGATGATCTCGAAGATGTACTGCACGAACTTGGGGGCCAGCCCGAGCGAGGGCTCGTCCAGCATCAGGAGCTTGGGGCCGGCCACCAGTCCGCGCCCGATAGCGAGCA
The DNA here is from genome assembly GCA_020161475.1 of Pseudomonadota bacterium. Classification (GTDB taxonomy): domain Bacteria; phylum Pseudomonadota; class Alphaproteobacteria; order Rhizobiales; family Beijerinckiaceae; genus Rhabdaerophilum. Next base: position 2,556 of record JAIUNQ010000087.1, read on the forward strand.
TCTGCTGCTCGCCGCCCGAGAGCGTGCCCGCTTTCTGTTCCAGACGCTCTTTCAGGCGCGGGAGAAGCTCGAGCACCTCGTCAATACGCTGGCTGCGCTTGGGGCGGGCCAGTTTGTGCTGCCCGCCGAGCAACAGGTTCTCGCGGATGGTCATATCCGGGAACACGAGGCGCCCCTCCGGCACCTGGATGATGCCGCGCTCCACGCGCGCTTGCGGTGAGAGCGTGGTGATATCCTCGCCCTCGAAGACGATGCGGCCTGACATGGCGGGCACCACGCCCGAAAGCGTATGGATGAAGGTGGATTTGCCCGCGTTGTTCGCCCCGAGCAGGCCGACGAGGCGCCCTTTCTCGATGCGGACAGTGACCTCTTCGAGGACCGGGCGACCGCCGTAACCGGCGAAAAGCGAAGTGACCTCAAGCATCGAGATGCTCCCCGAAATAAGCCTCGATGACGCGCTTGTCCTCGACGATCCCCTGCGGCGTTCCCTCCGCGATCTTTTCGCCGAAGTTGATCACGGCGATGCGGGTAGCCGTGCGCATGATCACCGGCATCACATGCTCCACCATGACGATGGTGACGCCCGAGGCGTTCAGCTCGCGGATGACGGCGAGCGGGGCCTCCGTTTCGGCCATGGTCAGGCCCGCCATCACTTCGTCGAGCAGGATCAGGCGCGGCTGGGTGGCCACGCATTTGGCCACCTCCAGCAGCTTCTTGTCCTGAAGCGAAAGGACCGCCGGGGTGAGGTATTCCTTGCCCCCCAGCCCGACGCGGCGGATGGTTTGGGCCGCAAAATCGATCGCCTCGACCATGGGCAGCTTGGCGAGCGCCGCTGTGGTGACAACATCGAGCACATCCATATCGGCGAAGGTCTGCACGATCTGGAAGGAGCGCACGAGGCCGCGATCCACCTGCACGTGCGTGGGCACCCCTTTGATGCTCTGGCCATCAAAGAGCACATCGCCCTCATCCGGCGTCAGAAAGCCGGAGATGAGGCTAAAAAGGGTGGTCTTGCCGGCGCCGTTGGGGCCGATGATGCCGAGAATTTCACCTTTGGCGACATCGAAGGAGACGGCGTTGACAGCCGTCAACCCGCCGAAGCGCTTGGTGACGCCTTGAACCGAAAGCAGGGCCATGAAGAATCCGCCTGAAAATGAAGAATCCGCCTGAAAATCAGCTGCGTGTGCGGGGAGCGACTTGGGCGAACTCCGAGGGGAACACCACTTCCTGCGTCTGGTTGGGCTGCCACTGGATGAACATGGCGGAGCCGTCGGTAAGCATGCGATCCGGCCCGAACGCGAGCCCCTTGGGCTTGGCGATGTAAAGATCGGCATCGCCCGGCGGGATGGTGACCTTGCCGAGCGCCTCATGGATCTTGGCGCGATCAGGCGAACCGGCCCCCTCCAGCGCGCGCTGGATGACGCGCACGGCCTGCGCGGCCTGAATGGCGGCCTGCCCGATGATGGACAGCTTGGCATCATCCCGCAGTTCTTTGACGATCGCCTGCATGGAGGCCATTTTCGCGCCGGCGGCAAAACCCGTCATGCCGAAGAGGTTGCGCGTCAGCACAGCCTTGCCGATATCCGGCCCCATATCCTTCCACAGCGAGAGGTCGGAATAGCCACCGGTGCCGCCCACGAACAGGCTGTCGTGGTAGTTCAGGTCGTAGCGGGCGCGATGCAGCAGCAGGCCGTCGCGCGGGGTGACAAGACCCATGACGAGATCGGGCTTGAGCGAGCGCAGCTTGATCATCGCCGCGGTCTGCTCCTGCGCCTTGGTGTCAAGCGGCAACTCGCCGATGATCTCGAACCCCGAGGCCTTGAGCTTCTCGACAAGGAACTTGTTGGTCTGCTGCCCCGCCTCGTAGTTGGAATAGGCCGGCACCACCGTTTTCAGCTTCATGCCCTGCTTGTCGCGCAGCCACACCACCATGTCGTGCATGGATTGCGCGTAGCCGCGATCATAGGGGAAGCCGAGCGAGAACAGCTGATCCGACCGCGAACCGCCCGCCCAGATGGAAAGGGTCGGCACCTTCACCTCGTCGAGCACCGGGGTCAGTGCCAGCATCTGCGCCGAGAGGATGGTACCCGCCAGCATCGAGACCTTTTCCTCGGTAATCAGGCGGCGCGCCTCAGCGGCGGTGCGCGCGGGCTGGGAGGCGTCATCGGCGAGGATCATCTCGATCTTGGCGCCGCCCATGCTCTTGATGCCGCCCGAAGTGTTGATCTTCTTGACAAGATAATCGAGCGCGGGTTGGCCCTCCTGCGCATAGGCGGAGAGCGAGCCGGACATCGACTGGATCAAGCCGACGCGAACGGTGCTCGACTGCGCATAAGACGGGCGAATGGCCGGCATCGCAAGGGTGGCGAGCCCTCCCAGCATCAGCGTGCGGCGCGAGGGGGCGAAGTCCGGCTTGCGGCGGTAAGTCATGGCGTTTCTCCCGATACGCGCCGTCTGGCGCAGTCTTTTTTGCTTATCGAGGCCATTTGTCGGCCATTTTGCGGGAGCCTAGCAGCGTGTCGGACCTTCGGCAAGAGGCATTTCGAGGATTGAAATACAATTTCGAAAACTTGACCATTTTGCGCCGGCGTGGAACACATGGGGCAACACGGAAAAACCTGCTCAGCCGACCAACGCGAGGGAGCCCGCACACCCATGTCCGATGCCGCGCCGGTTCAAGGTTCGCCCGAAGCCACCCAGACCCGCGTCGGCGGCTTCGCCGACTGGCTCGGCGTGCGCATCGCGGGATGGAGCGAGGAGGGGCCTTATCTTGTGCTGCCCGTGCGCGACGAGCTGATCAACCGCAACGGCTCGGTCCATGGTGGCGTGCTGCTGACGCTGCTGGACAGCGTGTGCTCGCTGGCCGGCCTCTCCTATGAGGATGGCAAGCTGGTGGGGCGCGTGACGGCGGTCTCGGTGACGGCCAATTTCATCGCTCCCATCAGCAAAGGCACCATGCATGCCCGCTCGCGCCTGCGCGGGGGCGGTCGCAAGCTCGCGCTGGTGGATGGCGAAATCCGTGATGATGACGGCAACCTGATTGCCACCGGCAGCGGCGTCATCCGCCGCATTCAGGACTAGATCCTATGGAGACCCCTTGATGAGCCAGCCCCAGTTCAACACCGCCATCACCCGCCTCTTCGGCATCAAGGTGCCGATTCTGGCCGGCGGGCTGCAATGGCTGGCGGATGCCGATTACGTCGCCGCAGCGGTCAATGCGGGGGCGATGGGCTTCATTACGGCCGCCTCCCTGCCCGATGACGCGGCGCTGCGCGCCGAGATCCGCAAGTGCCGCGAGAAGACAGGAGGCAAACCTTTTGGCGTCAATATCTCCATGCTGCCCAAGCTCGCCTCGCATGAGCGGGTCGATCAGATCATCGATATCGTGATCGACGAGGGCATTCCCTTTGTTGAAACCTCCGGGCGCGCGCCAACGGAATACCTGCCGCGCCTTCATGGCGCGGGGATCAAGGTGATGCACAAGGTGCCCGCCGTGCGTTACGCCATCTCGGCGCAGAAGGCCGGTGTCGATGCGGTCGCCATCGTCGGCTACGAATGCGGCGGTCATCCCGGCATGGAGCTGATGAGCACCTTCGTGCAGGCGGCCACAGCGGCGCGTTCGCTCGCCATTCCTTACGTTGTCGGCGGCGGCGTCGGCACGGGCGAACAAATCGTCGCGGCGCTGGCCATGGGGGCTGCGGGAGTCATCATCGGCACCCGCTTTCTGGTGGCCGAAGAACTCAACGCCCACCCTGATTACAAGCGCCGCGTGGTGGAAGCGCGCGAAGGTGACACGGTGATGGTGATGCAATCCATCCGCAACACGGTGCGCGTTCTGGCCAATGATACCACGCGGGAGGTTGCAGCCATCGAGGCGCGCGGCGAAGGATCGCTTGAAACTTTGCTTCCCCTGATGTCTGGCAAGATCGGCAAGGAAGCCTATCGTACCGGCGACACCACGCGGGGGGCGCTGGCGATGGGGCATGCGCTGGCCTTCACCAACGAGGTGAAGCCCTTTGCGGCGATCATCGCCCAATTGATGGAGGAGGCCGGCGCCGCATTGGCCCGGCTTGAAAGGCTGAAGGTTGGCTGAGGAAATCCACGAGCCGATTGATCGCTCCGGCGCGGCAGCCTTGGCTTTGCTGGCCATGATGCCTTTTGTCGATCTTGGCCTGCTTCTGGAAAGCCCGCGGCTGGGCGCGGCGGGTGCGCCGTTTCTGGTCGCCTATTTCGTGTTCTGCTGGCCGCGCCTCGCGCGCGTTGCCAAAGTGATGCTGATGATCGCGCTGGTGCTGGCGCTCGTTGCGATGTTTCGGCCCGGCGGGGTCGATCTTCTGGCCATGGCCGCCTCGCGCTTCACCTTCCTGCCCGCCTTCATCGCCATGCTGAGCCTGCTGCGCGCGGCGGCGGATCAATCGAAAACCACCGCCGAGGCCGGGGCGCTGCTGGTGCGCCAGCCGCCGGGGCGGCGCTATCTCGCGCTCACCATGGGCGGGCATGTTTTCGGCATTCTGCTCAACCTCGGCGGTCTCGCGCTGCTCATCGACATGACGCGCAAGGCGAACACGCTGGAAGCCGGTTTCGGCGACCCCAACGTGGTGGAGATCCGCACCCGCCGCATGACGCTGGCGGTGATGCGCGGCTTTGCCTGCATCGCGCTCTGGTCGCCGCTGGGGGTGGCGCTCAACCTGCTCCTGACGCTGGTGCCGGGTCTGAGCTGGTTCGATGTTGCGCCTTACGGTTTTGTGGCGGCGCTGGGCTTCATGGGCCTCGGCTACATCTTCGACCGCATGGAGTATCCCGCCCCCACCCGCCCGCCTGCCAAGGGCGACGATCACGGTGGCTTGCGCGCGGTGGGCATCCTTATCGGCCACATTGTTCTGCTTTCGGCCATCACACTGGTGGTCGAAGTCATCACCGTGCTCTCGTTTCAGGCGGTGCTGGTCAATGTCGTGCCGCTCTATGCGTTGGGCTGGCTGCTGATGGAGCAGCGCGCCAACCCGCGCGCGGAAGGCGCGGGCCGCTTCGTGCTCAACGCCTTCCGCTCCGGCATCAACCGCTGGCCGACACAGGCGAATGAAATCTCGATCTTCGCGGCCTCCGGCGTGATGGGTGTGGTGCTGGCGGCGCTGGTGCCGCAGGAGGCTCTCTCGCAGGCCATTCTTGCGCTGGGAGCCAGTGCGGGCGTGCTCGCCATGATCATTACCGCCATCGTGCTCGTGCTGGGCGTGATCGGCGTCAATCCGCTAGTGTCCTGCTCCATTCTCGCTGCGACGCTTTCCACGATGACGCTCCCGCTTTCACACGCCAACATGGTGCTGGCGCTGGGCGGCGCATGGACCATCATCATCGGCTTCGGCCCGATGCTCTCGCTGATGGTGATCGTCTCCGGGCTGGTGGGGCGGCAGCCGCGCGAGATCGCCTTTCTCTGGAACGGGCGCTTCTCAGTGGTAGCCATGGTGCTCTGGATGATCGCGCTCTATTTCATCCGCATCTAGCGGCAACAAAAAAGCCGCCCCGGGGGGGGGCGGCTCTTGAATGAGCGCGGGAAGGGTTCACCCCACCTCCGCCAGGCCGTTGTTGAGCACCACAATATCCCGTTCCACCACTTTCGCGCGGAAGCTGACCGTACCCCCGTTGCGCCAGATCTCGGTGCGGATCGTCTCCCCCGGAAAGACGGGAGCCGAGAAGCGGACATCCATGCGCTTGAGCTTGGCGGTGTCATTGCCGCAGGCCAGCTTGAGAAGCGCGCGTCCCGCAACGCCATAGGTGCACAACCCATGCAGGATGGGGCGGGGAAAGCCCGACCCCTGCGCCACCTTCGGGTCGGCGTGAAGCGGGTTGAAATCGCCCGAGAGGCGATAGACCAATGCGGCATTGGGCGCGGTGGCGAGATCGAGCGTGGCATCGGGCGCGCGCTCGGGCAGGGCATAGGGCGTCGCCGCCGGGCCGGTGACAACGCCGGTACCCCCATCCCCGCGCAGGAAGCTGGTGGAGGTGACAGTGGCGACCAGCTCGTCCTTGTCCTTGTTGATGATCTCGCGCGCAGTGATCAGCAGCGCGCCTTTGCCCTCGCCCTTGTCGATGAAGCCGGTGACGCGCGTACGCCCGATCATGGTGCCGGCGGCTGGCAGCGGCCTGTGCAGCACAAGGCCCTGCTCGCCATGCAGAACCTTGCGCCAGTCCGCGCCGGTGTTCTGCTCCTTGAGCCAGAAGCCCGGATAACCGAGCACCACGGCATAGGTCGGCAGCGCGCAGAGGTTTTCCTCGTAGACGAATTTCAGATCGCCCTCATCCATCGGGTCTGCGCCCGCGCCTACCCCTAGCGCATAGAGCATGGTGTCGCGCGCGGTGTAGCTCTGGACGAGATCCTCGAACTTCCAGTTCAGCAAGGTGTCGGGGTTGACGGGCATGGGGCATCCTCCTTTAAAAATGAAAACATATTTCGACTATTGAAACAAGACGCGATCCTGCTAGGCTCGCGCACAGCAAAGAATTGTCCTTGAGGGAGGGAACCCGGTGAGCGAACAGGAAGAGCTTCTATCCATCCTTCGCCAGAGTGCGCAGAGCTATCTTTCCGGCTCTCATCCGCTCTCGCGGGCGCGGGCCTGGCGTTCGGGACACCGCGACGCGCTTGCCTCCCATTGGGCGGGCTTTGCGGAGCTGGGATGGTGCGGCATGCTCGCGCCGGAAGAGGCAGGAGGAACCGCCTTCGGGCTGGGCGAGGCCTGCGTCCTGCACGAGGTGTTGGGCACCGGACCTGTGCCTGAACCGCTCACACTCTGTGCGCATCTGCCCGTGCTGGCGCTGGGGGGTGGTACCGAGGCCGCGCTTGCGCTGGTCACTGAAATCGCGGAAGGGGCTTCGGGTGGCGCAACCCTCGTCTGGCAGGCCAAGCCCGGCCAGCTCTCCGCCGAGGACACCGCCATCCGCCGCGAGGGAAACCGCCTCACCGGCGAAGCGCAGGTGGTTATCGTGGCCTCACCCAAGGCGCCGCTGATTGTCGCTGCGCGAGAGCCGGGTGGTGTTTCGCTCTGGCGTGTCGCTCCGGATGCCGCCGGGGTTGCCATGACGACCGTGACGCTGGCGGATGGCACCATCCTCGCCCATGTCGTGCTCAGCGGCGTCGCGGCGGAGGAAAGCGCGCGTCTGACCAAGGCAGGCGAGGGCGCTACCGCGCTCGATGCCGCGCTGGATGCCACCCGCGTGCTGCTCTCGGCGGAGCTGCTCGGCACCGCGCGCGCGGCCTTTGCCATGA
>JAIUNQ010000088.1 GCA_020161475.1 Pseudomonadota bacterium
GCAGATGTTGCGTAACGAGCGGGCATAGGTGCGGCTTGCCTGCACGCGTGCGCCCGCCGTGCCATCCATGTTGAGTGGCAGGCCCATGACGAAGCCGACGACGTTCTCGCGGCGCACCAGTTTTTCGATCTCTGCCCAATCCTGCGCGAACTTGCGCCGCTCCAGAGTCTTGTACGGCCCGGCGAAGGAACGCCCGACATCCGAGAGCGCCAGGCCCACTGTTTTCGAGCCCAGATCAATACCGATCAACGCGCCGCGTGCGGGCAGCAGGGCATCAAATTCAGCAAGGGTGAGGTCCGGCGCGCGGGCAGGCTGTGTCATTCGTGCTTTATGGCCGCTTGCGCGCGCTCAAGCCAGTCCAAAACACGCGGCGGTTTGCACCCCGTCTTGCCATTGACGGGTGTGAAAGCGGCTCTTGGCTTTGCGTCCGCCCACGCCTAGAGTTTTGCACTGCAACAGGGAGAGGTTGTCATGGAAATTACCTGGTATGGCCATTCGGCTTTCGGGCTGGCGAGCAACGGTCGGCGTGTGCTGGTCGATCCGTTTTTCACGGGAAATCCCGTGTTCGAAACGGAAGGCGCTGGCTCGCTGGACGGCAAGTTCGAAGCGGCGCTCAAGGGCGTGACCGATGTGGTCGTCACCCACGGGCATATGGATCATATCGGCGACAGTCTGGAGATTGTGCGGCGCACCGGGGCGACGCTGTTCTGCAACTGGGATCTCGGCCAGTATCTTCTCGATAAGTGGGAAAAGCTGAACACCGGCAAGGACATCAACATCGAGATGATGAATTCCGGCGGCCGGGTGGACCACGAGGGTGTCTCCATCCGCATGGTGCGCGCCGACCATTCCGCCGGTGTGTTCGAGGACGGCCGCTTCATCAGCCTCGGCAATGCCAATGGCGTCATCATCAACATTCCCGGCGCGCCGGTGATCTACCACATGGGCGACACCGATATTTTCGCCGGTATGGCGCTGATCGAGGAACTGCATAAACCCGACATCGTGATTGTGCCGATCGGGGATCGTTTCACCATGGGTGCTTCCACGGCTGCGTTGGCGGTTCGGCGCTTCTTCCCGCGCTCCAAGGCGGTGATTCCGTGCCATTTCCGCACCTTCGGCGCGCTCACAGGCACTGCTGAGGAGTTCAAGCGGGAGCTGGGGCCGATGGGCTCGCGCCTGCTGGATCTGAAGCCGCATGAACCGCTGACGTTTTCCATCGGCTAAACGTTTGATCCTTGTCGATGCTATAGCTAAAGAAGGCCGGGAATCGTCTTCCCGGCCTTGTTCGTAACGATACCGGCCTGTTTAGAGGAATGTCATGTCCGTTGACGCCGCTACCATCCGCCGCATCGCGCGCCTTTCGCGCATTGCGCTGCCCGAGGCCGATGTGCCCGCCATGCAGAACGAGGTGAACGCCATTCTCGGCTTCGTCGAACAGTTGGACGAGGTGAACGTCGAGGGTGTGGAGCCTATGACCTCGGTGACGCCGATGGCGCTGAAGATGCGCGATGACGTGGTGACCGATGGCGAAATGGCCGCCCGCGTGACCAAGAACGCGCCGCAGTCCGAAGACAACTACTTCCTCGTGCCGAAGGTTGTGGAATAATGACCGATCTGACCAACCTGACGCTTGTTGAAGCCCGTGAGGGCCTGAAGGCGAAAAAATTCACCGCCACGGAACTCACCAAGGCGCATATCGCTGCGGTGGAAGCCGCGCGCGGCCTCAACGCCTATGTGCTGGAGACCCCCGAGGTCGCGCTGGCGCAGGCTGCGGCCTCTGACGAGAAGCTGGCGAAGGGCGAGGGCGGGGCGCTCGAAGGCCTGCCGCTCGGCATCAAGGATCTGTTCGGCACCAAAGGTGTCCGCACCACGGCCTGCTCGAAGATCATCGGCAATTTCGTGCCGGAATACGAGAGCACCGTCACCAGCCAGCTGTTCCGCGACGGCGCGGTGATGCTCGGCAAGCTCAACAACGACGAGTTTGCCATGGGCTCTTCGAACGAGACTTCCGCCTTCGGGCCGGTGGTCAATCCGTTCAAGCCCTCGGGCTGGGATGACGCCAAGGCGAAAGCCGCGCTTTCCGGCGACAAGAAGGGCCTGCTCGTGCCGGGTGGTTCCTCGGGCGGTTCCTCCGCAGCGGTGGCGGCCAATATCTGCCTCGGCGCGACGGCTACCGACACCGGCGGCTCGATCCGCCAGCCCGCCGCCTTCACCGGCACGGTCGGGATCAAGCCGACCTATGGGCGTTGCTCGCGTTGGGGCATCGTGGCTTTCGCCTCCTCGCTGGATCAGGCGGGGCCGATCGCGAAAACCGTGAAGGATTGCGCCGCGCTGCTGCGCTCCATGGCGGGGCATGACCCCAAGGATTCCACTTCCGTCGATATGCCGGTGCCGGATTTCGAGGCGGCGGTGGGTAAATCCGTTGCGGGCAAGACCATCGGTATTCCGAAAGAATACCGCGTGGATGGCATGAGCGCCGAGATCGAGGCGCTCTGGGCCAAGGGCGCGCAGATGCTCAAAGACGCGGGCGCGAAGGTGGTCGATGTCTCGCTTCCGCACACGAAATACGCGCTGCCGGCCTATTACATCGTCGCGCCGGCGGAGGCCTCGTCGAACCTCGCCCGCTACGACGGCGTGCGCTACGGCGTGCGTGAGCCGGGCAAGGACATCATCGAGCTTTACGAGAAAACCCGCGCGGCGGGCTTCGGCCGCGAGGTCAAGCGCCGCATCATGATCGGCACCTATGTGCTCTCGGCGGGCTATTATGATGCCTATTACCTCAAGGCCCAGAAGATCCGCACGCTGATCAAGAAGGACTTCGAGGATGTCTATGCCGCAGGCGTGGACGCGATCCTCACCCCCGCGACGCCTTCCGCTGCCTTCGGCATTGCGCAGATGGCGGAAGCGGACCCGGTGGAGATGTATCTCAACGACATCTTCACGGTCACGGTCAACATGGCGGGTCTGCCGGGCCTCGCGCTGCCGGGCGGCGTTGACGCCAATGGCCTGCCCCTCGGTCTTCAGCTCATCGGTCGCCCGTTTGACGAGGAGACGCTGTTCTCGCTGGGCGGGGTGATCGAGGATCAGGTGGGCCGTGTGAGCGCGAAGCGCTGGTGGTGACAGTCTGAACGTCATGGCCGGGTTCAACCCGGCCATCCTCGACTTCTTTTCATGAAAAAGGCCCGCTTTCGCGGGCCTTTTTGTTTTCACGTCGTGAATGCCCGCCACAAGGGCGGGCATGACGGCTGGGGCTTACTCGCCGCCCAGCGCCTTTTTGGCCTTCGCCCACCAACCCGTCCGCTTCGGGCGGTTGGGGTCTTCCACTTCGGGTTCCGGCTCGGGCAACGGTGCGGGCGCCGGTGCGGCCTTCACTTCGGGAGCCGCCTCAACGACAGGGGCAGGGGCGACCGGTGCTGCGTCTTCAGCGGCGGCTTCAACCGGCGCTGCCTCGGCTGCGGCTTCCACAGCGGCCTTCTTGGCGCGCGAGCGGGCTGGCTTCTTGGCCGGTTTTTCAGCGGCTTCCTCGGCCGGGGCTTCGACCTCGACCTTGGCGTCATCGGCCTTTTTGGCGCGCGAGCGGCGCGGCTTCTTGGTAGGGGCTTCCTCGGCGGGCGCTTCTTCCGCAGGAGCGGCTTCCGCTTCGATTGCCGGGGCTGCGGCTTCCTCCACCGCGACGGCCTCAACCGTCTCGGCATCGGCGCTGTCCTCGTCCTCGGCGTCACCGCCCTCGGCGTCAGTGCTCATCCCACCTTCGCGCCCGTCACGGTCACGACGATTGCGGCGGCCACCACGGCGGCGGCGGCGACGCTTGCGCTCGCCGTTCTCGCCATTGGCGTCACCCTCCTGCGCAGTGCGGGCCTCGCCCTCTTCACCCGCCTCAGAGGTGTCGTCACCGTCCTCGTCGTCACCCTCGGCGTCAGCGGAATCGCTGTTCTCGCCCTCGACGCGGTTCTCGCGATCACCGCGATCACGCCCGCCACGACGACGGCGACGGCGGCGGCGCTTGCGCTCACCATTCTCACCTTCGGAGCGGGATTCCTCGGTGGCTTCCGCTTCTTCTGTTTCTTCCTCGACAACCTCGTCGATCTCGATGTCCTCGAGATGGATGGCGCGGCTGGTCGGCGCGGCCACCTTGAGCGGGCCGGTGCCTTCACCCTCGGCCAGCGGACGCGGGGTGACCGGTTCGCCGCGCTCGATCACGAAATGCTGGCCCGGCGCGATGGTATTGTCCGCCATCACCGTGACGGTGACGCCGAAGCGGGCTTCGAGCGCAATCAGGCTCTCGCGCTTCTGGTTGAGGATGTAGAAAGCGGTTTCGGTGCGGGTGCGCAGGATAATGTCATGGGTCGCGGAGCGCAGGAGGGTATCCTCCAGCGCGCGCAGCACATGCAGCGCAAGGCTCGGCGTGGAGCGCAGCAGGCCGGTGCCGGCACAATGCGGGCAGGGGACGGAGGAGCTTTCCAGCACACCGGTGCGGATGCGCTGACGCGACATTTCCAGCAGGCCGAAGTGCGAGATGCGGCCCACCTGAATGCGGGCGCGGTCGTTCTTGAGGCACTCGTTGAGCTTGCGCTCCACCGCCTTGTTGTTGCGCTTCTCCTCCATGTCGATGAAGTCGATGACAACAAGGCCGGCGAGATCGCGCAGACGCAGCTGGCGCGCGACTTCTTCGGCGGCTTCAAGGTTGGTCTTGAGGGCGGTATCCTCGATGTTGTGCTCGCGAGTCGAGCGGCCCGAGTTCACGTCGATCGAGACCAGCGCTTCGGTCTGGTTCATGACGATGTAGCCGCCGGATTTCAGCGTCACCACGTTGGAGAACATGGCGTCGAGCTGGGCTTCCACGCCAAAGCGCGAGAACACCGGGGTTTCCTCGCGGTAGGGCTGCACGGCCTTGGCATGGCTCGGCATGAGCATGCGCATGAAGTCTTTCGCTTCGCGGTAGCCCTCCTCGCCCGCCACCAGCACTTCCTCGATGTCTTTCGAGTAAAGGTCACGGATCGCGCGCTTGATCAGCGAGCCTTCCTCGTAAACGAGGGCCGGTGCTGTGCTCTCCAGCGTGAGCGAGCGCACGCTCTCCCACAGGCGCATGAGGTATTCAAAGTCGCGCTTGATCTCGACCTTGGTGCGCGAGGCACCGGCGGTGCGCAGGATCACGCCCATGCCCTGCGGAACCTCAAGCTCCGACGCCATGGACTTGAGACGCTTGCGATCGGTCGAGTTGGTGATCTTGCGGGAAATGCCGCCACCGCGCGCGGTGTTCGGCATGAGCACCGAGTAACGGCCGGCGAGCGAGAGGTAGGTGGTCAGGGCCGCGCCCTTGTTGCCACGCTCTTCCTTGACCACCTGCACCAGCAGGATCTGGCGGCGCTTGATGACTTCCTGAATCTTGTACTGCTTGCGGGCACGCGGAGCGGCGCGCATCGGCACCTCTTCCATGGCATCGCCGCCGCCGCCGAGCTGCTCTACGTGTTCTTCGGTGGCCGGGGCCTGCTCGATGCCGTCACCGGAGGATTCGACTTCGCCCTCATGCGCGGTATCATCGACGGCCTCAGCCGAGGCTTCCTCGGCTTCCACCGGTTCGGAGGTCACGGCCTCGGTGTTGGAAGCCTTCTTTTCGCGGCCCTTGCCGCGCGAGCGACGGTTGCGGCGACCGCCTTCCTCATCCTCATCTTCCTCGCGGGCGGCTTCCGCCTCTTCAGCGAGCAGCGCCTGACGGTCGGCGGTGGGGATCTGGTAGTAGTCGGGGTGGATTTCGGAGAAGGCGAGGAAGCCGTGGCGATTGCCGCCGAAATCCACGAAGGCGGCCTGGAGCGAAGGCTCCACGCGCGTCACTTTGGCGAGATAGATGTTGCCCCGGAGCGGGCGACGGTTGGCGGATTCGAAATCGAATTCCTCAACCCGGTTGCCGCGCACCACCACAACCCGGGTCTCTTCCGGGTGGGCGGCATCGATGAGCATTTTCGTGGTCATGCGTGTCTCTTGAAGGTGTGTGGGCCGAGGCGTGGCGCGTGGAGGCTTTTTCAGCGGGCGCGTCGTGTCGGCGGGAAGGTTTCATGATGGGGCGGGCGTCGCGACGGGCGGGACGCAGGAAAAACGGCGAAAAACCAAACAAGGACGCGGGAAGACGCTGCATGCCCGGGCCAATCGAGGCCGGGTGCGATGCTGAAGTCGTCATAAGCGCGCTGTGCGGCATGAAGCTGCCCTTGTTCGAGAAGACGCGCCCAGAGAGGCACGCCACGGGGCAGCTGTTCCCAAGCGAAATTGCCTTGGTTCGACGACCATGCTGGTCCGACAACCGTGGTCCCTGAATGAGGCGCGTTATCCTGAAAAGGTGCGCTCGGGGCCGGCAAAGGCTTGAAGGGCTGCGCCCGCATTCCGCGCGAGAGCTGCTGGTTTCTTCCCTCGAACGGGGGAACCCAACGAAAGCTTGCTCATGCCCGGAATGCACCGTAATTCCCGTTTAAGGTGAGCCTCGACAATTTGCAAGGGGCGTGAGGTTTTCTCATGAGTCACACGCTGGATGTCGCACCGCGTAAAATGCGGAACGAACGCGGGTTTTCCGTGGTCGGAGCGGCTTTTTTTCTGGCTTTTTGCGCTTTTTGCGCCCCCCTTGGTGCGCAGGAAACAAAACCTGCCGGTGCGGCGGCCAATGCGCCGCAGGATCTGGCTGTAGCGGTGCGTGCGATTCATGTTGTGGAAGACGGGGAGGGGGCTGGCCTCGTGCTCGACCTTTCTCGTGAGGTAACTGTGCGCACCGAGATTCTCAACGATCCGCCGCGCCTCGTGATTGACCTTCCCGGTGCGGGGTTTGCTGCCGGTATTCCGCTTTCTGGCAACAAGAGCATCGGGCCTGTCTCGGCCTGGCGCGCGGGGATGTTCATGCTGGGGCAATCGCGCCTTGTGCTCGATCTTGCGCAGCCGGCGATGATCGAGCGGACGGATTTCGTGCGGCAGAACGGCACGGTGCGCCTCGTGATGCCCATCCGCAAGGTGGCGCAGGGGCGGTTTGACGAGCTGGCGGCGGCGGATCGCAAGGCGCGGCTGGCGGCGCGCGGGGCGGATGCGGGCCCCGTCAACCCGCGTGCGGCCAATGCCAAGCCGCTGATCATGCTGGACCCCGGCCATGGCGGTATCGATTCGGGCGCGCTGGGCGCCAAGGGCGAGCAGGAAAAGGACATTGTGCTGGCGACTGCGCTGGCGGTGAAAGCCGCGCTGGAGGCCGACGGGCGCATCGAGGTCGCCATGACCCGCGAGGGCGACACTTTCGTGCCGCTGGGCGAGCGGGTGCGCATGGCGCGCTCACGCGGAGCGGCGCTCTTCGTATCACTGCACGCTGATTCCTTGCGTGCGGAACGCGATGTGCGCGGTGCTTCGATCTACACGCTGGCCGATCGCGCCTCCGACAGCCTCGCTGCTCAAGCGGCGGAGAAAGAAAACCGGGCTGATGAGGCGGCCGGTGTCGATGCGGAGGACGAAACGCGGGAAGGGGTGGAAGACATCCTGTTCGATCTTGCGCGGCGCGAGACCCGGCTTTTCAGCCATGTCGTGGCGCAGGAGGCGGCAGGGGCGTTCCGCAAGCACAACCGCCTGCACAAGACGCCCATGCGCGCCGCCAAATTCCGGGTTCTCAAAGCGCCCGATGTGCCCTCGATCCTGATCGAACTGGGGTATCTGACGAACTCTGAAGACATCAAGATTCTGGGCGATACGCCCGAGCGCGCAGCGCTGGCGAAGGATCTTGCCGGGCAATTGGCGGATTTTCTGCTGACCAAGCGCCACGCGATTTCAGCAGGAGCAGCGGCTACCGCCTCTCCCTGAAACAAGATGTTTCGAACAAAAGGCTGTCGGTGCCACCTTTCGGCCACGCTTGTCGGGAATTTACTTGAGTGTGCCCGCGAGCCCTTTGTCCGAAACCCGGCTTCTGCTAGGACGCGCGACGCTTGTGCCAAGGACGGATGATTCCGGCCTCCCTCTGTGTTGGCGCATGATTTTCTGGTCTGCCGGGCGTTGTTGCGCCGGGTGCGCGGGCTTCCCCCCGCGAGAAGATGGATAGCCTTATGGGTTTGATCGCGCGGTTTTTCGCTTGGATCTTCGGCACGCTCACGCTGCTCGGCCTTATCGGGGCGGGCGTGCTGGCCTATGTCGTCTATTCCTACTCGCGTGATCTTCCCGATCACGCCTCGCTGGAAAACTACGAGCCGCCGGTGACGACCCGCGTGCACGCGGCGGACGGCACACTGCTCGCGGAATATGCGCGCGAGCGTCGCCTTTATCTGCCGATTCAGGCCATTCCGAAGCTGCTGGTGGCGGCTTACCTCTCGGCGGAAGACAAGAACTTCTACAAGCACGGTGGTGTTGACCCCGAGGGTATCGCGCGTGCGGTTGTCTCGAACTTCCGTAAGGGCGCGGGCAAGGGTCGCCAGCAGGGCGCCTCGACCATCACCCAGCAGGTCGCGAAAAACTTCTTCCTCTCGCCGGAGCAGAGCTACGAGCGCAAGATTCGCGAAGCGCTGGTGGCCTTCAAGCTCGAGTCGACCTTCTCCAAGGACAAGATCCTCGAGCTTTACCTGAACCAGATCTACCTCGGCTTCGGCAACTATGGCGTGGCCGCAGCGGCGCTGAACTATTTCGGCAAATCGGTGCATGAGCTTTCGATCTCGGAAGCTGCCTATCTCGCCGCGCTGCCAAAAGCCCCTTCGACCTATCACCCGATCACCAACCGTGATGCCGCGCTCACGCGCCGCAACTACGTGATCGATCGTATGCTCGAGAACGGCTACATCAGCGCCGACGACGCCAAGGCCGCGCGCGCCGAGCCGCTCACGGTGGTGTTCCGCTCGCTCTCGCCCAACACCTATGCCGCCGGCTTCTTCGCCGAAGAAGTGCGCCGCGATCTTGCCGAGCGTTATGGCTCGAAGAAGCTCTACGAGGGCGGCCTCTCGGTGCGCTCGACGCTCGATCCGAAGATGCAGATTTACGCCCGCAAGGCGCTCTCCGATGGCCTCGTGCGCTACGATGAGGCCCATGGCTGGCGCGGTGCGCAGGAGAAGATCGCCCCGAGCGGCGATTGGGGCATTCCGCTCGCGGAAGTGACC
Organism: Pseudomonadota bacterium; assembly: GCA_020161475.1. Lineage (GTDB taxonomy): Bacteria > Pseudomonadota > Alphaproteobacteria > Rhizobiales > Beijerinckiaceae > Rhabdaerophilum. Next base: position 9,099 of record JAIUNQ010000088.1, read on the forward strand.
ACGCTCACCGATATCGACCCGTGGCGTCCGGCCGTTGTCCTCTCGGTGACGGATGGGGAAGCCCGCATCGGCCTCCAGCCGGCCAAGCTCGGCGGTGGGCAGATCGATCGCAAGCGCGAAACCGGCTCTATCCTGCCGGAAGGTGCCCGCTGGACCAACCGTCGCCTCACCGCCGCGCTTTCGGCGGGGGATGTAATCTATGTCGAGCCGATGGAAGGCAAGCCCGGCCAGTATCGCCTGCGCCAGGTGCCGGAAATCTCCGGCGCGATTGTCGCGATGGACCCCTACACGGGCCGCGTCAAAGCCATGGTCGGCGGCTTCTCGTTCGACAAGTCCGAGTTCAACCGCGCAACGCAGGCGCTGCGTCAGCCCGGCTCCTCGTTCAAGCCCTTCGTCTATGCGGCGGCGCTGGACAATGGCTACACCCCGTCCTCGATCATCATGGATGAGCCGATCGAACTCGCGCAGGCCAACGGCGAAGTCTGGCGTCCGGAAAACTCGGACGGTTCGGTGACCGGCCCGCGCACGCTGCGTCAGGGCATCGAAAAGTCGAAGAACCTGATGACGATCCGCCTCGCGCGCGATCTCGGCATGCCGCTGGTGGCGGAATATGCCAAGCGCTTCGGCATCTATGACGACATGCTGCCCGTG
>JAIUNQ010000089.1 GCA_020161475.1 Pseudomonadota bacterium
AGCTTGGCTTTCGATTTGCCAAAACCCATGGCGCGGCCTGCGCCGTTCTGCATCTGGCGGGACATGAAAATCCACACGCCGAGGAAGAAGACGAGCGGCAGCCAGTTGACCAGCAGCGACATGTACCAGGGGCTTTCCTGGTTCGGCGAGCGGAAGGTGATGTTCACGCCGCGATCGCGCATCTTGTCGAGCAAGCGGGTGTCAACGGGGGAATAGGTCTGGAAGGCACCCGAGCCGTCGTTGAAGGTGCCGGTGATGTCGCTGCCGGAGATGACGACGCGATCCACGCGGCCGCGATCGAGGGCGTCCACGAAGCCGGAATAATTGAGTTCCTGCCCCACGACGCGCGCGCCGGGGGATTGAAACACCGAAACCAATGCCAGAACCAGCAGCAGGATGATGGCCCAGAGCGCGATATTGCGGAAGTTCGGGTTCATTCAGGATCTCTCGTCTTCAGCGATGCAGGAGCGCCGCTTCAAGCCTCATATTTAGGAGGCTGTGGCCCCCTTGCCAAGCGCGGGGCGTGCGAATTCGCCCTCGCCGGTTAACAGGGGCGGTTCACTGGGCTTATCCGTGGCGTGAGGCGCGACGGGGCGGGGCCGCGCGCACCTCGATGCAGCCGCCCGAATGCGCAATGACGGCATGGGCCAGAGTTTGCCGGAAGGGGCGCTGATCATGGATGGCGATACGCAGGTTTTTGAGTAGACGCTCCAGCTTGGAGAGCGAAATCTGCGCTTCCTGTACTTCGGGCGCTTCGATTGAGAGCATGGCCCGGCGCAGCATGCGCAGCGCCAGATCGAAGGGTTCGCTGTAAAAGCCATCGGCCTTGAGGCGGATGGCGCCGCCATCGCGCGCGCGCAGCAGCACGGCGCCCTCCACGTTGCGCTTGGCCACCTGATCGAGGGCATCTTCCGCGCGCCGCGCACGGGCGGCGAGGGTGCCAAGGCGCTCCGGCGTCAGGCCTTCGCCAGCAAGGATCGGCATCAGCGCGCGAAACCGCGACCGGGTGAAACGCGGATCGCTGTTGGAGGGATCGCGCGCGTAGTGCCAGTTCATCTTGGAGCAGGTGGCGATCAGGCGCGCCTTGGGAATTTCGAGGAAGGGGCGGATGTGGCGCAGATGCCCGCGCGCGACATTCGGGCGCATGGCGCCGAGCCCTCCGACGCCCGAGCCGGCAGCCATGCGCATCAGCACGGTTTCGGCTTGGTCATCCAACGTATGGGCGGTGACGAGATGCGTGGCATCAAGGGCGCGGGCGCGTGCCGTGAGCAGGGCATAGCGGCCCTCGCGTGCGGTTTCCTGGCTGATGCGTCCGCAGGGGCCATCCTGCCACACCAGCGTCTTGTGTTTGAGGCCCAGCTCAGCGGCGAACTCGGCGACGAAGGCGGCCTCGTCCTTCGAGGCTTTTCGCAGGCCGTGATCGACGGTGGCCACAGCAATAGGCGGCAGAAAGGCTGCCGCGGCGGCCGCCAGCCCCATCATGGCGATGGAATCCGGCCCGCCCGAAACGGCCAGCAGGATACCGTTGCACTCGTCCGAGCCGAGGGCCGCGCGAAAGAGCGCCAGAGTCTCCTCGGGCGTGAGCGGGGTACGGTCAATCTCGGCTTTTTCGGCTTCGCTTAGTTCAACAGGGCGGGTGCTCATGCCGGCCTCACGCGCATTTGGCGCGGGATTTCTCCCGCTCCACCGCCGCCTTGATGGCGGCAGAGGCGTTGGGATACTTCTTGCCGACCTGATCGAAGGTGCCGCAGGCTTCCGCCGTTGCCCCCAGCCCGCGCAGGGAAATGCCGAGCTTGAGCATGGCCTCGGGCGCCTTGGCGATGCCGGAATGCTTGGTGGTGACGGTGAGGAAGTTCTCCGCGGCCTCGCGGTAGCGCGTGCGGCGCAGATAGCTCTCGCCGATCCAGAAGGTCGCTTCCGCAATGCGCTTGTCGCGCGCGTATTTCTTCTGGAAATCGCGCATGGCGACTTCGCCGTTCTCGTATTCGCCGCGCTCGATCAGCGTGCGGGCGTAGGTGAAATTCGAGTTTGCATCATTCCCCGGCCCCGAGAGCGCGGGATTGCCGCCACCCGCCGTCAGATCGCGCGGGGCGCTGGGGTCCATTGCCGGGTTCGCGCCTGCGACGGGGCCTGTGCCGAGCGGCCGGGGCGCGCCGGCGGCATTACCGCCGGCCTGATTGGGATCAAAGGCATCCGAGCGGCGGTTGCCGTTGGCCGGAGGCGTGGTCGGGATCACGCGCGGGGTGGAGGATGCTCCGCCACCGCCGTTGCCGCCGCCTTTGCCTTCGAGTTCACGGAAGCGGCTGTCGGCATCCATCTGGAAGCGCTTGAGCTGGTCTTCCAGCTTCTGTTCCTTGAAGCGCAGCTCCTCGATCTGGCCGGTGAGGCGGCGGTTTTCCGATTCCAGCCTGTCGAGGCGCAGCAGAATATCGGCTGCATCCTGCGCGCGGGCAGCCGGCGCCGCAAAGACGGCGAAAGCCGCAACGCTGAGCATCAGCGCGCGGCTCTTCAAGTTGGTCATGGTGTTACCCGAGGTCATCGTCCGGTCCATGCCTCCATTCTAGGGCATGTTGCGCAAAAGTGGACACCGGTTTTGCGACACAACATGCGGTTGATCCCGAGCCCGGCGGGTGCCGGGGCAGGGGGCGGGGGATCAGAACCCCGCCCGTTTCAAGATCAGCGGCCGCCGCCGAGCACCGTGACGGCGCGGCGGTTCTGCGACCAGCAGGAGATGTCGTTGCACACCGCCACCGGGCGCTCCTTGCCGTAGGACACGGTGCGGATACGGTTGGCACCGACGCCGCGGGCGATCAGGTAGTTCTTGGCGGCTTCGCCACGGCGGGCGCCGAGCGCGAAGTTGTATTCGCGGGTGCCGCGCTCATCCGCGTGGCCTTCGATGGTGAAGGAATACTGCGGATAGCGGTTGAGCCACTGGGCCTGCTTGTCCAGCGTGGACTGGCCCGAGGAATTGATCTCGGAGCTGTCCGAGTCAAAGAACACGCGGTCACCCACGTTCACCACGAAATCCTGGATCGAGCCGGGGGTATTGGCACCGCCGGCGCCGAAGCCGCCCGCGCCGTTGGCACCATCCGCGCCATCCTTGTTGGCACAGGCGCCAAGGGTCGCGGCCACGAGAAGGGCAGCGGCGAAACGCGCGGTGCGCGAGAAAGCGAGGGACATCCCATCAACTCCTTTGTCGGGCGCTTGTGGAGGAACCTTGCGCCTAAAATGTCACAGCGCCGCGAAAGCGCGCGGCACGATTGACGATCACTTAAAATTCGCGGCCTTAACGAAACCTTCCCTTAGGGATGTTCGTGAACGAGCGAAGCCGTCTTGCGCCCCGATTTGGCCGCGCAAGGTGAATGCCCTCTTAAGAAAGCGTGGCGAAAGAATGGCTGCAGCCGGTTTTGCGCCGGCTTCTGGCTTTTCAGGCTGGCTCAAGCCCCAATCGAGCGTCTCTGGAGCGCAACAGGGCCAGCAGCGGAAGCGCGAGGAGCACCATCAAGAGCTTGCCCAGCACCTGCCCTTCAAGATGCGCCAGCGAGCCGAAGGCGAGGTGGAGAAACACCACACTATCGATGACCAGCCCGACGAGGGAGGAGAGGAACGCCGCCTTCACCAGCCCTTTGCGCTGCAAGGGGGTGAAGACCAGCATATCCGCCGCCTCCGAGAGCAGGAAGGCCGTGCCAGAGGCCAGCACCAGCGCGGGCGGTGCGAGAAAGGCCGAAATTGCCGCCCCCGCAATGACTGCGCCAAAGCCCGCCCAGACGCCCAAGCGCCGCTGCACCAGATCGCGCAACACAAGCGCGACGCCGATCATCAGCACGCCTGAGGGCGACATGATGCCGAAGCCCAGCGGGATGAGACAGGGGCCATTGGGCACGCAGCGCGTGCCGACATGATGGATGAGGTAGTTCGCTGCGGGAATGCAGGCGATGAAAAGCGCGAGGAAGAGATAGCCTTCGCGCCGCTGAAGCGTCGTGCTCATGATAAATCTCGCTTTGGTCCGCTTTTTCGCATGTGCTTGGTCCCAAAACCGAAAGCCGACTTTGGGGCGCATGCGCTGGACTCTGAGGGATCAGCCACCCTGGCAAGATTGCTCTTGCCGGAAATTCAGCCCTTCCGGCTGTCGAGATAGCGGGCGAAGCCTTTCGCGCGCAGCTCGCAGGCCGGGCAGGTGCCGCAGCCATAGCCCCATTCGTGCTCGATGTCACGCACACCGAGGTAGCAGGAATGGCTCTCGCGCAGGATGAGATTGACGAGCGGCGCGCCGCCCAACGCCTCCGCCAGTTCCCATGTCGCTGCCTTGTCGCGGAACATCAGGGGCGTGTGCAGCACAAAGCGGGTTTCCATGCCGAGGTTGAGCGCCACCTGCATCGCCTTGATGGTGTCATCGCGGCAATCGGGGTACCCGGAGTAATCGGTTTCGCACACGCCGGTGACGATGTGCTTGATGCCGCGCCGGTAGGCGAGGGCCGCAGCAAAGCTGATGAAGATGAGATTGCGGCCCGGCACGAAGGTGGAGGGCAGGCCGTTGGCATTCATCGTGATGGCCACATCGCTCGTCAGCGCGGTCTGGGAGATGGCCCCCAGCGTCTGGAGCGGCAGGGTGTGGTCTTCGCCCAGCTTGGCGCCCCACTTGGGCTGAAGGCTGGCCATGCCCTTGCGCAGGGCGGCGCGGCAGCTCAGCTCCACACCGTGACGCTGGCCGTAATCGAAACCCAGCGTCTCGACCTGCGCGAAACGATCCAGCGCCCATGCCAGACAGGTGGCGGAATCCTGACCACCGGAGAAGAGAACGAGGGCGCTGTTCGGGTTCATGATTCTCTTTTTCTACGCCTTTGCTTCATGCGAACCGGAAACCACTTCGCTTGCAAAGGCTACTGTTCGCTTACTTTGACGAGAGCAACGGCGACCACGAGGGGTCCGACGCATAGCCGGGGGTGGGGATCGGCACATCGACGCGCCCGTTCACATCCACCATGAACAGCTTCGGCCCGCCGCCATTGTCGCGGAAGAACATGATGTAGCGCCCGTTAGGGGCCCAGGTCGGGCCTTCGTTGTGGTAGCCCTCGGTGAGGATGCGCTCGCCCGAACCATCCGGCTTCATCACGCCGATGGCAAAGCCCGACCCCTTCTGGCGGGTGAAGGCGATGAAGTCACCCTTGGGTGACCAGACCGGGGTGGAATAGCGCCCTTCGCCGAAGGAAATACGGCGCACGCCCGAGCCATCCGCGCCCATGATGTAGATCTGCTGGCCGCCGCCGCGATCGGATTCAAACACGATCTGCGAGCCGTCGGGTGAGTAGGAGGGGGAGGTGTCGATCGCCCCGCCGGAGGTGATGCGGCGCACATCACCACCGTTGACCGAGGCGATGGCGAGATTGGTGTTGCCGCCCGATTCCACCGAGAGCGCGAGCTGCGCGCCATTGGGCGAGAAGCGCGGCGAGAAGGTGGACACATCGGCATTGCCCACCACGGCGCGCTGGCCGGTGGCGAGGTTGAGCACCTGCACCTGCGAATTCTCATCATCGGCGAGGGCCATGAAGGCCACCTTGTCACCGCGCGGCGAGAAGCGCGGGGTCAGCAGCATCTCATTGCCCGAGGAGATGGCGCGGAAGTTTGCGCCGTCCGAATCGATCATCGCAAGGCGCTTCTTGCGCTTCTCCTTGGGGCCGCTCTCATCCACGAAGATGATGCGGGTATCGAAAAAGCCTGTGTCACCGGTCATGCGCTCATAGACCTGATCGGCGGCCAAATGCGCAAGGCGACGCCATGCGCCGGGGTCCACACCATGGCGAAGGCCGACGACCTGCTTGCTCGCGGTCACATCCCACAGGCGATATTCCACCGCCATGCGTCCGCCATCGCGCACGACGCGGCCGGTTACGATGGCTTGCGCGCCGACAGCGCTCCAGGCCCCGAAGTTCGGGGTGGCATCCGGGGAAAGGCCGCGCTCGGGGTGGCGCGAGGGGTCGATGGGCTCGAAGACGCCGGAGCGCTTGAGATCCGCCGCGATGATCTGGCTGACCTGTGCGGCCTGCGTATCGCCCGAGAAATCGACGATAGCGATGGGCATCGGCTTGAAGTTCTTGGGGGTCAGATCGATGCAGAGTTCACCGGCACGGCAGCCACCGCTCTGGGCGCGCGCGTCGCTGGCCATGAGGGCGGGCAGCGCCAGCGCGGCGGCAAGGCCGAAAACGAACAGAACGGGGCGGAAAAGCTGGAAGGGGCGGTTCATGGCGGCGCTCACTCGGGCTTATCGGTTCAATTGGGTCATCATGGGCATGTGGGCGGCTCACATGTCCGAGGTGTCGATGTTCAGACGCACGTTCTTCCAGTCGTCGTAGGTGTCGAGGAAGCGTGCGGGGATACGATAGGGCTGGCAGTTGCGCAGGGCGCGCATCGAGGCTTCCGCGAAGGGACGGAAGGTCGGCTCGCTTCCCGCGTTGGCCAGCTGCACGCCCCCGGCGATGGAGCCATCGCGGTTGAGCGTGAAAGTGATCTGCGGGCCGAGCTTGGGCGCGGAGCCGGAATAGGAGATGCAGCGGTTCATCTGCTCGGTGAGCAGGCCGATGAGCTGCGAACGATCCGACGGTGAGAGCCTCTTGCCCGAGGCGCTGGGCGCGCCCAATGACGCCTGACGCGACACAGCTGCGCCCGTCGAGCCGGTGGATGAGGGAGCTTCGCGCGAGGCCAGCAGGCGGTTGCGGATGGCATCATTGAGCTTGTTGCTCTCGGCATCCGCTTTCGCCTTCGCCTCTGCCGCCGCCTTGGCTTTCGCTTCCGCAGCCGCCTTGGCTTTGGCGGCAGCTTCCGCCTTCGCCTTGGCCTCTGCCGCGGCTTCCGCCTTGGCTTTGGCTTCTGCCACAGCCTTTGCCTTGGCTTCCGCTTCCTCGCGGGCCTCCTGCTCGGCTTCCAGCTTCTCCAGCAGCTTCTGCTTGGCCTCGGCCTGCGCCTTGGCTTCCTGAGCCTTCGCCTCTTTGGCGGCCTTCTCGCGGGCTTCAGCCGCGGCTTTGGCCTTGGCGTCGGCCTCGGCTTTCTTTTTGGCGTCTTCAGCCGCCTTCTGCTCGGCCTTCAGCTTGTCCTCGAGGCGTTGCTTCTCAAGGTCCGGCTTGGGCTCTTCCTTTTTCGGCTCGGCCTTCTTGGGGTTCTTCTGCTTGATGATCTCGGCGTCGGCCTCGTCTTCCTCGTCCTCCTCCTGCTTGGCGGCAGGGGCTTTGACCGGCGGCGCGGTGCGCAACGGCGGGGGCGGGGTCACAGAGGCGAGCTTGGGCGGCGCCGGCGGGGTCGGCGGCGGCTTCACAGGTTCGGGTTTAGGTGCTTCGACAGCCTTGGGCGGCGCAGGAGGCGGCGCTTCCGCTGCCTTGGGGGGCGGGGCATCCACATCCTTCTTGGCCTGGCCGGGGTCCTTGTCTTCCTTGGTCTCGGCCACGCGATCAACCCGGCGCATCGGCTCGGGCTTTTTCTCGGCCGTCTTCTCGCCTTTCATCATGTCCGAGAATTCCTTCTCACTCATGACATCGACAGGGACGGATTCCATCGCCGGATCAAAGGGCTTGGCGGAGGAAAACGAATAGAGCGCGAAGACGAGCGTGCCAATGTGCAGGCCGAGCGAAAGCAGCGCCCCCGGCTCACGCCGGGAGAAGAGGCTCTTCGCAATCTGGGCATACTCGGAACGCACGTCTTCTGGCTCCTTTTTCCTTGCCGTCTTTACTTGCCGTCCGGCGGGGCGTTGATCAGAGCCGTCTTGTTGAAGCCGGCCTTTTTCAGCAGGGCGAGCACCTCGGCCACCTTGCCGTATTCAGCCTTGGCCGCGCCGCGCACATAGATGCGCTCGTCAAAGCCTTCTTTGGCGAGCGGGGTCAGCTCGCCCACGAGGCGCTCCAGCGTCGTCTCGTTCTCCTGAATGAACAGGCGACCGGCATTGTCGATGGTCACCGCCAGCGGCTTCTTGTCGATGTTGAGCTCACCGGCGCTGGTTTTGGGCAGATCAACCGGCACGCCCACGGTGAGCATGGGCGCTGCGACCATGAAGATGATGAGCAGCACCAGCATCACGTCGATGAAGGGGATCATATTGATCTCCGCCATCACGCCGCCGCGATTGCCGCGCCGCCGTTTGCCGCCCCCACCCCCTGCATTCATGGACATCGCCATATGGGCTCTCCTTACGCGCTCTGGCGCGGGGCCGCGGGCTGGGCCGCACCGGTGCGCTCGTCAATCTGGCGCGACAGAATGGCCGAGAATTCATCGGCAAAGCTCTCCAGCCGGCCTTGCGTGCGCGAGGTGTCCTTGACGAACTTGTTGTAGAAAATATTGGCCGGAATGGCCGCCACCAGCGCGATCGAGGTGGCAAACAGCGCCTCCGCGATGCCCGGCGCGACCACCGCGAGCGAGGTGTTCTTGGAGGCGGCGATGGAGCGGAAAGTGGTCATGATGCCGAAGACTGTACCGAAGAGGCCCACATAAGGGCCGACCGAGGCGATGGTCGCCAGCACGAGGAGCTTGGATTCCAGACGCTCCGCCTCGCGCGAGATCGAGACGTCGAGCACCTTGTCGATGCGGGTCTGGAGGCTGGCAAAGGCGCGGCCCGAGCCCTCGAAGGCACGGCGCCATTCGCTCATCGCGGCCATGAACAGCGCGGCAAAGCCATCGGTGGGCTTGTTGGCGAGCGAGCGGTAAAGCTCATCGAGGCTCTGGCCGGACCAGAAGACATCCTCGAATTCGTCCATGCGGCGCTTCATGTCGCGCATCATGATCCACTTGTTGATGATGATGGCCCAGGACCAGACCGAAGCGGCCATCAGGCCCAGCATCACCAGTTTCACAATGAAATGCGCATTGAGAAACAGATGTACCAGCGACATGTCTGTTTGGGCTTCGGCTCCGGGCATTCTCTTCTTCCTTGGCGGCGTTGCGGCCTCGAGAGGAGGCTTTGAGCCGGGTTTGCGACCAAACTGAGGCGCAAGGAACCGGCACGGCGCAGGGCAGCGCTCAGGCCATGCCCTCCGGGTCCATCAATCGGCTTTTATGGTTAATGGGGGGTTTAAATCGCAAAATTGCCTTGGGAGAAAGCCCCTTGGTGCCATGGTTTAGGCGGGGCGGCCCTGCAATTATTGCAATGCAGCAAAGGCTTGGCGGAGGGCAGGTGCCAGCCGTGCCGGGCGGCCCGCCCTGAGATGCGCGATGGTGACATCGGCACGGGCGAGGACGGTGTCGCCTCGCTCCTTCTGTTGCGCGCTGTCTCCCGAAACCGGTTCCGCCTTTTGGGCCGCGGGCTCAACCCTGCGCAGCACCTGATGCATGATGACGCTGGCACCGCCGATTTCGGTAACCCGCGTTTCCACCTCCACTACATCATCCATACGGGCGGGGGTGAGGTAATCGATGCTCATGTGGCGCACGACGAAGGCGAAGGGGCCATCTTCCGCCTCGAACAGCGCGCGCTGGTCCACCCCGCAGGTGCGCAGGGCTTCGGTGCGCCCGCGTTCGAAAAAATGCAGGTAACGCGCGTGATAGACGAAGCCCGAAAAATCGGTGTCCTCGTAATAGATGCGAAGGGTGAGGCGGCTCATGGGGTGTTCCTACCAGCTTGATGGCCCTTGTCCATCTCAGGCGCATCACGCGGCTGTGTCGTGCATGTGATGGGGCATTCGGCCAAGGTGCGCCCACTTCCTCTTATCACGGGTGCTTCATGCGCATTTCGCTTCCTGCCGGCTGGTCTCTGTTTGGCCTTGCGGCTG
>JAIUNQ010000090.1 GCA_020161475.1 Pseudomonadota bacterium
ATGGTGGATTGCTTTGCCCATGCCACGGGGCTTCTCGTGTTGCTGCACACCGGGCGCATCCGCATGTTCGGCGCCTCGGCGGAGCGCCTGATGCAAACCTATATCGACGAGCGGATCGCCCGCCTGACAGGAGCTGCCTCATGCTGACGATAGACCCGGCCCGCGCGCTTTTGCTGGTGATTGATTTTCAGGCCCGCCTGATGCCCGCCATCCACGAGGGCGAGGCCGCGATGCACAACGCCGCCAAGCTGATCGAGGCGGCGGGCCTGCTGGGGATTGCGCGGCTGGTGACCGAGCAGAACCCCAAGGGCCTCGGCACCACTGTGGCGGGTCTGCCGCTGGCGGGCACCCCCGTCTTCGAGAAGCAGCATTTCGACGCCTGCCGCGAGCCGGGTTTTCTCGATCTTATCCCTCAGGACGCCCATGTCGTGGTCGTGGGCTGCGAGGCGCATGTCTGCGTGCTGCAAAGCGTGCTCGGCCTGCTTCATGCCGGGCGCAAGGTGTTTGTCGTGCGCGATGCCATCGGCTCCCGGCGCGCGGAAAACCGCGACGCCGGCGTTGAGCGCATGGCCCGCCACGGTGCCGAAATCGTCACCACGGAAATGGCGCTCTTCGAGTGGCTGGGCAGCGCGCAGCACCCACAGTTCAAACCTGCCGTCGCGCTGATCAAGTAAATCAGCCCGCCACCGCCGCCCGCTCGACAATCGCCTTGGCACCACTCGGGGAGACAGGCGCAGCCAGCGTGCCGTAATGCGTGCCCCAGGCACCCGGCACCCCCGGCGCGCGCGTCGCCAGAAACACATCCACCACCGCCTGCGGGCTGTGACGCAGCAGCTCAGATCCCTGAAGCACGCGCGAGACCGCTTCCGTCATGGGACGCGCGAAGAATTCATCCGCCACCGCTGCACGCACCAGCCCTTCCGCATGGGCCACCATCGCATCGAAACGCGCATCCTGCCCCTTGAGCGGGCGCACCTCGTCGAACAGCGCTTCGATCGTGCGGGCATCCTTCATCATGGCGCGGCGCACATCCATGCACATCATATTGGCGGTGCCCTCCCAGATGGAGTTGAGCGGTGCCTCCCGGAAAACCCGCGCCATGGGGTTTTCCTCGATAAAGCCGTTGCCGCCGTGGCATTGCAGCGCCTCATTGGCGATGGAGGGCGCGCGCGAGCAATTGAAGAACTTGGCCGCCGGCGTCGCGATGCGCGCCAGCAGCTTTTCATGCTCCACCTCCGCCAGCTGATCCGTGGATTTGGCGACGCGCAACGCCATCAACGTGGCCGCTTCCACCTCCACCGCCATATCGGCAAGAACATTGGTCATCATCGGGCGATCGGCGATGGAGGTCCCGAAGGCCTTGCGGCTCATGGTGTGGTTCATGGCCAGCGTCAGCGCCTGACGCATCAGACCCGCCGAACCGATGGCGAAATCGAGCCGGGTCAGATGCGCATGGGAGAGAATCTCGCGTATCCCGTGCCCCTCTTCCCCCACGCGGATGGCGAGGGTGCCCGCATATTCCACCTCGCTCGAGGCATTGGACTTGTTGCCCGCCTTGTCCTTGAGGCGCTGCACGAAAAAGCGGTTGAAGCTGCCATCGGGCAAGGTGCGCGGCAGGAAAAAGCAGGTGACCCCGCCATTGACCTTCGCCAGCGTGAAGAACCCGTCCGATTGCGGCACCGAGCAGAACCACTTGTGTCCGCTCAGCTCATACCAATGCGCCGTCTTGCCGTGGTAATCCGATGTTTCGACAAAGCGCGCGGTGGTTTGGGTCTCGCGCAGATCAGAGCCGCCCTGCTTCTCCGTCATGGCGTAGCCCACCACCACGGAGGGTTTCTCGGCCACTTCGCGGCGGCTGAACTCATACTCCGTCCCCCGCACCTTCTCGGCCCAGATGCCGAGGGCAGGCGCGGCCATGAAACCGGCACAGGCGGCATAGGCCATGCCGGTGGGGCAGGCCGTGCCATGCTCCACTTGATTCCACAGGTAGGAGAGCGCCGCCCGCGCGAAATGCCCGCCGCGCTGGTTGGTGCGCCACGCGAGATTCGGCACCTCATGCTTCCACGCCAGCGTCATCAGCGCATGCCAGCTCGGGTGGAACTCCACCCAGTCGATCCGGTTGCCGAAGCGATCATGGGTTTTCAGCTCCGGGAGATGCCGGTTGGCAAGGCGCGCCAGCTCCTGCACCGCCTCGTCACCTGCCACACTGCCGAGCGCCGCACAGCGCTCGGCCGCCCAGGGCGCCTCCCGCGCAATGGCGGCGGAAAGCACCGCATCCCCGGCAAAAGCATTGAAGCCCGCCGCCGGTTTCGCCTGATTGAGAACATGATGCGTGCTGTAGCGCTCGCCACCACCCGCCTGAGCCATCGCAACCTCCCGCCGGATGCCATTTGGGCATCGCTCATTGGAGCGGAAAGGCCGTCCCGATCCCGCTCAATGGCGAGGATCGCATCGTTTCGGCTCAAAGCAAGGCGGAGCGGGGAAAATGGTGCCGGAAGAGGGGATCGAACCCCCGACCTTCGGTTTACAAAACCGCTGCACTACCGCTGTGCTATTCCGGCGCCGCTGCGCTTTTAACCGCGCCGCTCAAGAAGCGCAATCATCGAGTGATTTTTACGCAAAACGGCCATTTCAGGGCAATTTCGGCGTTTTCTAGACCAAAGTATGAGCGAATTACCAGTGGGTTAAGGCACTTTTGACCTTAAACAATCCCTCACTCTCAGGTAGTGGAGTGTCATGCGCTCGTGTGAACGGGTGCTGCAAAAACAGAAACAATAATCCGGTGAACGGAGCGCGCGGCAAGCGCATGGGGCGGAATCGTCAAAGGTGTTTTGGCGTGCGGCTTTGCTCTCCGGAAAATGCGTAAACACTCAAGGAGAACGCCAATGGCGGATACTGCCGCGACGCGTGCAGGTCGAGAAATTCGGCCGATGACGCCGGAGGAGAAGAAGGTCATTCTGGCCTCGTCCCTCGGTACCGTTTTCGAATGGTATGACTTTTACCTCTACGGCGCGCTGGCCGCCATGATCGGCGCCCAGTTCTTCTCGGCCTTCGACGTTTCCACCCGTAACGTCTTCGCGCTGCTCGCCTTCGCAGCGGGCTTCCTTGTGCGTCCGTTCGGCGCGCTGTTCTTCGGCCGCCTCGGCGACCTGATCGGCCGCAAGCAGACCTTCCTCGTCACCATCCTGATGATGGGCCTTTCGACCTTCGCGGTCGGCCTGCTGCCGTCCTACGCCACCATCGGCTGGCCGGCCCCGGTCATCCTCATCATCCTGCGCATGCTGCAGGGCCTCGCGCTCGGCGGTGAATACGGCGGCGCGGCGGTGTACGTGGCCGAGCACGCCCCGGTGGGTCGTCGCGGCTTCTACACCTCGTGGATCCAGACCACCGCGACTCTCGGCCTGCTGCTCTCGCTGGTCGTCATTCTCGGCCTGCGTCTGTACCTCGGTGAAAAGGCCTTCGCGGAATACGGCTGGCGTATCCCGTTCCTCGGCTCCATCTTCCTGCTCGCGATCTCGGTCTGGATTCGTCTCCAGATGCACGAATCGCCGGCCTTCCAGAAGATGAAGGAAGAGGGCACCACCTCGAAGGCGCCGCTCGGCGAAGCCTTCGGCAACTGGAAGAACCTCAAGATCGTCATCATCGCGCTGCTCGGCCTCGTCGCGGGTCAGGCCGTGATCTGGTACGCGGGTCAGTTCTATGCCCTGTTCTTCCTGCAGAGCATCCTGAAGGTTGACCTGTTCACCGCCAACGTGCTCGTGGCCTGGTCGCTGATCATCGGCACCGGCGGCTTCATCTTCTTCGGCTCCCTGTCGGACAAGATCGGCCGTAAGACCGTCATCCTCGGCACCATGCTGATCGCCGGTCTCACCCTCTTCCCGATCTTCCACAAGATCACCGAGGTTGCCTCGCCGAAGCTCGATGCCGCGCTCAAGAACGTGAAGGCTGAAGTCGTCGCCGATCCGTCGACCTGCGGCAACGTGATCGATCCGGTCGGTATCCGTACCTTCACCGTCCCCTGCGACGTGGCCCGCGTGGCGCTCGCCCGTGCCGCCGTGAAGTACACCCTCGTTCCCGCCCCGGCTGGCTCTGCCACCAAGGTCGTCATCGGTGGCAAGGAAGTGCCGGTTGATGCTGCCATTCCGAAGAACATCGCGGCCTTCACCGCGGCGTCCATCGCTGCCGGTTATCCGGACCCGAAGGCGGCTGACTCGGGCATCGTCAAGGTCAACGGCGTGATCCCGGACTCGGCTCAGGCCTGGACCATCGTCGGCCTGCTCACCATCCTGATCATCTACGTGACGGGTGTGTACGGTCCGATCGCGGCTGCGCTCGTCGAGTTCTTCCCGACCCGCATCCGCTACACCGCGATGTCGCTGCCGTATCACATCGGTAACGGCTGGTTCGGCGGCTTCCTGCCCCCGACCTCCTTCGCGATGGTGGCCGCCACCGGCGATATCTTCTACGGCCTGTGGTACCCGGTCGTGATCGCCCTCGGCACCTTCGTGATCGGCATGATCTTTGTGAAGGAAACCAAGGACCGCGACATCTACTCGATCGAGAACTAAGTTCCCGATCCGGTCGCACCGGAACAACGAAGCCCCGCCTCACGGCGGGGTTTTTTCGTTTGCGGGTCTTCTTGTCGGGGAGCACCAGCAACAAAAAACCCGGCGCGAGGCCGGGCTTTCGCAGGGTGCGCCGGTGCGGCGGCGCTTATTCGCGGCTCACCGCTTCCTGCACCGCATAGAGGCAGATCGCGGCGGCATTCGAGACATTGAGGCTGCGGATCGCACCCGGCAGCTCCAGCCGCGCCAGATGATCGCACAGCTCGCGCGTCGAAGGGCGAAGTCCCCTGCCCTCGGCCCCCAGCACCAGCACGAGGGGCAACTTGAGCTTAAGGCTGCCAAAGGCTTCCGGCGCTTCCGAATCGAGCCCCACAATCGTGAAGCCCTGATCCTTCAGCTCGGTGAGTGCACGCCCTAGATTCGTGACACCAGCAAAGGGCACATGCTCCAGCGCGCCCGAAGCCGCCTTGGCAAGCACGCCGGTCACTTCCGGCGAGTGGCGGAAGGTCACCAGCAGCGCGCCGACATCAAAGGCGCAGGCCGAGCGCAGGATCGCGCCCACGTTATGCGGGTCAGTCACCTGATCAAGAGCCACGATGATCTTGTCCTGCGGCATCTCGTTGAGGCGCAGCAGCGGCAGGCGCTTGGTTTCAAGGTAAGCGCCCTGATGCACCGCGTCCTTCTCCAGCAACGCATTGATCGCCTCGGGTTTGACGATTTCCGGCTTGATCGTGATCTCAAGCCCTTCCGAAAGGCGCACCAAGGCGTTTTCTGTCACCAGCAGGCGATGGTGGGCACGGCGCGGATTGCTGAGCGCCTCACGCACGGAGTGGATGCCATAGAGCACATCGCAATCCTCCGGCGGACGCGGCTTTTCCTTCTTCGGCTTGGGCGCAAAGCGCGACTTGTCCTTGGCCGCCCAAGGTTTGGCTTCCGCAGGACGCTTGTCCTTACCCGCCCAAGGTTTTTCCTTCTCCGTCCACGGCTTGGCTTCGCTCGCGTCTGATTTGGGGGCCGGGTGGCGATACGGGGATTTCATGACATTCTCCTGCCGCAACACCCTTTGTGGGCGGGCAATTTGGCTTCGATTACGCGTTACGACGACACTTGTCGATGGAGCGGAACCGCGTTCATCCAAAGGGCCAATGAAATTTCCACGCCTGCGACGCTTCAAGGCGTTGACAGGAGAGCGCGCCTTGCCCATAACGCCGCCTCGCGCTGCAAAGCGCGTTGGGGGAATGTCCCGAGCGGCAAAGGGGGCGGACTGTAAATCCGCTGGCTAAGCCTTCGTAGGTTCGAGTCCTACTTCCCCCACCATCTCTTCTTTTCTTAGAGCAGTCTGCATGAAAAGCACGGCGTGATGCCGGGCTTAGCCTGTCTTGGCTTCCACGAGCCGCGCAAGGTTCTCCAGCGAATCCTGCCAGCCGAGGGAGCAGGCCTCGGGCGGTATCGCGTCCGGAATCCCCTCCTGAACCACCTGCAATTCTGCCCCCACGGAAACCCGCGTCAGGGTGATGGTCGTCACCATGTCGCCGGACAGGTCGGGCGTATCGAAAGCAGTGGTGTAGCGCAGGCGCTGGCCCGGAACGACCTCAAGATAGGTGCCGCCGAAGCTGTGCCGATGCCCGCTGGCAAAGGCACGGAAAGCCATGCGGTGCTGCCCGCCCGGCACGGCCTCAAGCGTCTCGACCGTGCAGAGAAACCCCTTGGGCGGCAGCCATTGGGCAATCGCGTCCGGCTCGACAAATGCACGGAACACGGCCTCGGGCGCGGCCACCAGAACGCGGTGCAGACGAACGGTACCGGGCATGGGGCTCTCCTTGTGACAAGAACCCACTATGCCTGCATGCGGGCGCGCCGTCAGCCCGCCGCGCGCGGATCAGGTCATGCCCATGTAGCGCCCGGGGCGATGGTTGATGGCAATGATCAGGTTCACCACCGCCGCGCCGATGAGCGAGAGGAACACGTTCCACACCGGGATAAAGAGGCTGCTGCTGGCGAGCGTGATCGCGTCGATCCCGAACTGGACATAGGGAATGCGCCAGCCGAAGCGGTCTTGCAGGTACATCGCGAGGATATTGGTGCCCCCCAGCGCGGTGCGATGGCGAAACAGCATCAACAAACCCATGCCCATCATCGCCCCGCCCATCAGGCTGGCGAAAATCTCGTTGATCTCGCCCAGCGGGAGCCAGCGCGGCATGAAGGCGGAATAGGCCGCCACCAGCGACACCGACACCGCCGTGCGCAGCGTGAAGCGCCAGCCCATGCGGATCAGCGCCAGCGCATAGAACGGGACATTGACCAGCGAAAACGTGCTCCAGAAGCCAAGGCCCGTGGCGTATTGCAGCAGCAGGCCGATGCCCACCGTACCCCCCATGGCCAGACGCGCCTTGCTGTAGAAGGCAACGCCCACAGCCATGAACAGCGTGGCGAGAAGAATGGCGAGCGCATCCTCGTAAAAGGCATGGCGCTGGGCGGGGGTGTCAGCAGAAAAACTCATGCCCAAGGGGTAGGCCGCGCGCGCCGATCAGGCAAGCCTTTGCGCCTTTCGTCGCACAGGAGCGGCTGTTACCCTGCACGCTGAAACAGCCCCAAAAAGGAGACCCCACGGTGCTCGTGGTCTACACAACCTTCGCCACCGAAGACGACGCCTTGCGCGTTGCGCGGGACATGGTGAGCCGGAAGCTGGCAGCCTGTGCACAGATCGAGCCGATCACCAGCGTCTATGTGTGGGAAGGTGCGCTTCAGCAGGAAGGCGAGTTCCGGGTGGCCTTCAAAACCACCAAGGCAGCCTATGGCGCGCTGGAGGCCGCCCTCAAGGCCGCCCATCCCTACACCCTGCCGATGATCCTCGCACTGCCCGCAGCAAGCGTCGAGCCGGCCTACGCCGCCTGGGTGGCTGAGAACACAGCCCCCTGAACCGCCTCAGCGGCTGCGCTTGACCGCGCCGGGCACAAGCTGCGCCGTAGCCGTGCCGGTAAGGTCATCGACGAGGCGATCCACCAGCGTTTCGTTGTACTGGCGGCGCTCATACATCGCGCGTGGCTCCTTGAGGAAGCTGCGCTCTTCACGCGCCACCGCAATCAACGCATCGGCTCGCTCGGCGACATCGCCCTTGTAGCGCGCGACAATGGCACGGGCGGCATTGAACAGCGGATTATTGGTCCCCGAAAGCGTACTCGCCCGCTCGACGGCACCGCTCATCTGCCCCATGCCGTAGTAGGACAGGAAGAAGGCATAGGCGCGCCACCGCGGGGCCACCGGCTGCAGCTCCTCCGCGCGCTGGAGCAGCTGCAAGGCCTCCTCATAGCGCCCGCGATAATTCAGCATCGCCCCGAAGTTGTCATGGATGGCCGAGTTGGAGGGATTGAGCGCAATCGCCCGGCGCCCCGTCGCCAGCATCAGGTCGAAATCCCCGGTGAGCGCATAGACGCTCATCAGCTGCTGATGCGCCTCACTGTCATTGGGGGCGATTTCAAGCGCACGCTGAGCCGCGGCTATGGCGCGCTTGAGCGGATCGCCAGAGCGCGTATTGCGCTGGTCGGCAAACTCCTCGCTGTAGAGATAGGACAGCGCGGTATAAAGGCGCGCATCCTCCACCCCCTTGGCGATCAGATCTTCCGCACAGGCGCGCGCCTTGTCGTGGCGCTCGTCGGATTGTTCGGAGATGTAGTCGTGCTGAAGCAGCACGCAGGTCATTGCGGGAGAATAATCGCGGCGGCGGCGGTAATCCGTATAGATCGGTCCCAGCGGCTGGAGCATCCGGATCAGCGCCCGCTCGATCGGCAGCGCTGTCTTGAGCGGATCCCCCGGCTGGAGCGACGTCCGCTCCGCTCCGATCACGGTGCCGCTCGCCACATGCTCGGCGGAGAGGAACACGAAAGAGGCTTCGCCGGAGCGGACCTTCTCCACCCGGATGCGGTAATCCTCCGGCCAGGCGTTGCGATCCGAACGCGACGCCTCGTTGCGCGCCACGGTGTCGAAGGCGGTGAAACGCGAGGCAACATCGCGCACGGCATGCAGGATGACATGCTCATCCTCGCTCGCCGCCCTGTCGGCCACCAGAAGACGAATGACATTCGGGCGCTGGCGCTCTGCCTGAGGCACCGGTGCGGGCTTGAAGAGATAAAGGCTGGCGGCCACCGCAATCAAACCCGCCACCAGCGGGGCGATCACCCCGGCAGAACGCGTCAGATACCACGGACGGGGGCTGCGCTCCGGCACGGCAACCGGCACAACAGGCCCGGCAACAGGTGCCTCTTCCAGCGCCGAAAGCGTGAAATGCACCGCATAGCCCCCGCGCGGCAGCGTGAAGATGACTTCTGCAGTCCGCCCCTCGGAGTCATAATAATGTTCGAGCAGATTGCGCAGACGCCCGGCCTGCACGCGCACCAACGTATCGTTCTCGGCGTCGAAGTCCGCGCCCTTGCCGAAAACATCCACCGCGATGGAATAGGCCTTCAGCCCGTCTCCGCGCCCGGCCAGAGCCTCCCGCACAAGATAAGCGAGCAGTTCACGCGCACGTTTGGAGCGCTGAAAACGCTCGCTGGAAAGAATGCCCGCAAGCGCACGCTCAACTTGTTCCAGCGTCGGGATACGCTTTTCAACCATTCCTGCACTCAAAACGAACGCTTCAAAGGCGTCCTGATTTCAGGGTTATTGCTCTCGCGCCGCCTTGTCACGTGTGAATCACGGTCTGACGCTCGATTTTGCTGAAGAAGCGACCTTAATCACAACCTGAGGAATAGACGCCGTCACGGGTGAGACTCAGGTGAAACGGCGCAAACGGGGCGGAGGCCAACCATGAATTTTTCAGTTCCCTTCAATTGGGGCGCCCCCGAGCCGGAGGCTGACAAGCGCGCCTCTGTCATCGACCAGAACGACCCCGAACTGGCGGCCATCGTGAATGCCGTGGTCGGACTTTCAAAAAAAGAGAAGTCTTTGGTGCTGGTTCTCATCCAAACCATTTCCGCCTGGGGCGGTCTGCAGGACGGCCTTTCCAAGCCGTGACCCCCCTGCAGCAGGCTGCGCTCGCCTCGGCTTGAGCGCGGCAAACCTGACCGGAGCCTTGGCCCGCCCCCCTCAAATCAGGGGAGCGGGCCATTTTTATGGACAAGCGCCTCTGGGTTGCACCTGTTTGCAGGGGCGCAATCAACATCACGCAAACGTGCGCG
>JAIUNQ010000091.1 GCA_020161475.1 Pseudomonadota bacterium
GCAGCAGCAAGCGCGACCGAGCGAGCAAAACGAAACATGAAATACCTCCCGAAACACCGGATTCTTGAACGGCCGGATCGGGAGATTTGACAGGCGGTTCGCCCCGCCTGTCAACGTCATAAAGCTGATACGCTCAGCTCTTCAGCGGAACCTTCGGCACGGTGCCGCCCTTGGGCTTATCACCGCCCTTGGCGGGGGGCGGCAGGGCCAAAGTTTTGGGCTTGGCAGCGCGCTTGGCGGCGGGCTTTTTCGCCTTGGGCGCAGGCTTCTCCTCGGCCTTCGGGATCACCTCCGGCTTGGGCGTCACCGGCCCCTCGGGGAACTCGAAGCCGAGCTTCTTGACCCCCGAGTCGTCCTCGACAACGACAACCGAAACCGTGCCGCCGTTCTTGAGCTTGCCGAAGAGCACCTCTTCCGCCAGCGGCGTCTTGATAGCGCTCTGGATCAGGCGACCCATCGGCCGCGCGCCCATCATCTCGTCATAGCCGTTGGCCACCAGCCATTCGCGCGCCTCATCGGTGAGCGTGATGCTGACATGACGATCCGCAAGCTGGGCCTCGAGCGCGGCGATGAACTTGTCCACCACCTGCGCGATGACCTCTTTCGGCAGGTTGCCGAAGGGCACCACCGCATCCAGACGGTTGCGGAACTCCGGCGTGAAGAGACGGTTGATCGCCTCCACATCCTCGCCTTCGCGCTTTCCCCGTGTGAAGCCGAACGAAGCCTTGGCCATGTCCGAGGCCCCGGCATTGGTCGTCATGATCAGGATGGTGTTCCTGAACTGCACTTCCTTGCCGTTGTGATCGGTCAGCTTGCCGTGATCCATCACCTGAAGAAGGATGTTGTAGAGATCCGGATGCGCCTTCTCGATCTCATCGAGCAGGAGAACGCTGTAGGGGTTCTGGTCCACGCCATCGGTGAGCAGACCGCCCTGATCGAAGCCGACATAGCCCGGAGGCGCACCGATGAGGCGCGACACCGTGTGCCGCTCCATGTATTCGGACATGTCGAAGCGCAGCAGTTTGACGCCCAGCACGTTGGCGAGCTGCTTGGCGACCTCGGTTTTGCCGACGCCGGTGGGACCGGAGAAGAGATAGCACCCGATCGGCTTTTCACTGTCACGCAGGCCCGCCCGCGCCAGCTTGATGGCGGCGGTGAGCTGGGTGATCGCCGCGTCCTGCCCATAGACAATGCGCTTGAGGCTGGTTTCCAGGTTTTTGAGAACCTCGGCATCATCCTTGGACACTGTCTTGGGCGGAATGCGCGCCATGGTCGCAATCGTGGCCTCGATCTCCTTGAGACCGATGGTCTTCTTGCGGCGGCTTTCCGGCAGCAGCATCTGAGCCGCACCCGTCTCGTCGATCACATCGATCGCCTTGTCCGGCAGCTTGCGGTCATGGATGTAGCGGGCCGAAAGTTCCACCGCGCCTTTCACCGCATCCGCCGTGTACTTGAGCTTGTGGAAGGCCTCGAAGCTCGGCTTGAGCCCCTTGAGGATCGCAATCGTATCCTCGATGGTCGGCTCGTTGACGTCGATCTTCTGGAAGCGGCGCACCAGCGCGCGATCCTTCTCGAAATACTGGCGGTATTCCTTGTAGGTGGTGGAGCCGATGCAGCGCAGCGTCCCCGCCGCCAGCGCGGGCTTGAGGAGATTAGAGGCATCCATCGAGCCGCCGGAGGTCGCCCCCGCGCCGATCACCGTGTGAATCTCGTCGATGAAGAGAATCGCCTTGGGGTGCTGCTCGACTTCCTTCATCACCTGCTTCAGGCGCTCTTCGAAGTCGCCGCGATAGCGCGTGCCGGCCAGCAGCGTGCCCATATCGAGCGCGAAGACCGTGGCATCGGCCAGAACATCCGGCACCTCACCATCGACAATCTTCTTCGCAAGCCCCTCGGCAATCGCCGTTTTGCCCACGCCGGGGTCACCCACCAGCAGCGGGTTATTCTTGGAGCGGCGGCACAGCACCTGAATCGTGCGGCTCACTTCGGCCTCGCGGCCGATCAGCGGGTCGATCTTGCCGGTGCGCGCCTTCTTGTTGAGGTTAGTGGCGTAAGTCGCGAGCGCGCTTTCCTTTTTGGCGCCCTTCTGCGTGGTGTTGCTCTCGTTTTGCGCCGCCGTTTCGGTGGACTCCTCGTTGTCCTCCTCGCTGCGGACCGCGCGCGGGTCCACCACCCCCGGACGCTTGGCGATGCCGTGGGAGATGTAATTCACCGCGTCATAGCGGGTCATTTCCTGCTCCTGCAGGAAATAGGCAGCATGGCTCTCGCGCTCAGCGAAGATGGCAACAAGCACATTGGCCCCGGTCACCTCTTCACGCCCCGAGGACTGCACATGGATCACCGCGCGCTGGATGACGCGCTGGAAGCCCGCTGTGGGCTTGGTGTCCATGCGATCGCGCAGGATGAGGCTGTCGAGTTCGGTGTCGATGTATTTGGTCACCGTGTCGCGCAGCACGTCGAGATCGACATTGCAGGCCTTCATCACGGCAGAGGCATCGTCGTCATCAATCAGCGCCAGCAGCAGGTGCTCCAGCGTCGCGAACTCATGCTTGCGCGAAGAGGCATGGCTCAGCGCGACATGAAGGGCATTCTCGAGGCTCTTGGAAAAAGTGGGCAAGGGCTCTTTTCACTTTCCTGTTTCGAGGCGCAACGACCAGGGCGCAAGACTCTGGATCGGTTACTTCTTTTCCATCACGCATTGCAGCGGATGCTGGTTCGCTCGCGCCAGATCCATCACCTGCGTGACCTTGGTTTCGGCAATTTCAAAGGTGAACACCCCGCATTCGCCCACGCCCTCATGGTGGACATGCAGCATGATGCGGGTGGCCTCTTCCTCGTCCTTCGCAAAAAAACGCATCAGCACATGCACGACGAATTCCATCGGCGTGTAGTCGTCGTTGAGCAGCAGAACGCGATAAAGATCAGGCTTTTTGGGCACCACAGCGGTGCGCGGCGCCAGCACCGTGCCGGAACCCTGACGTGGGCCACCCCCCGGTCCCGAAGTCGGACGGGAACCGGCATGGGGGGCAACAGGAGAGCTTTCGACGACGCAAATCATACCACAAAGGTTATGCCGTATCGCGTCTAATTCAAGCCGTCCGATGAAGCTAAAAGTTGAAACAGGCACCGAAACGACAAAAGGCCCGCACAAGGCGGGCCTGCGTGCCGGCAACCGAAGCTGCCGGCGGATCAAAGGTCGGTAAGCGGTGCTTACTGAGCCTTCGCCTTGTTGATCAGGCCTTCGACCGGCTTGAAGGCTTCCTTCGCCAGTTCGGTCACCAGCTCACCAACCTTGGTGGCGTGGGCAACATAGGCCTCATACGAGGTCTTGGCGAACTCGGACTGGAGCTCGATCGCCTTGTCGAGGGTCTTCACGCCGGCCAGCTTTTCGAAAGCGGCGGAGGAAGCCTCGAAGGCCTTCTTGGAGTAATCGGCCACTTCGGTCGCGATCGCCTGAACACCCTTCTGCTGGGTGCCGAACGCCTTCACAGCGGCGTCGAGCGACTCTTTGCCGTACTTCTGGATTTCTTCGAAAGCCTGGGTCTGCATGGTTTACCTCATCAAGTGAAAAAGAACTCAGTCACGCCGGAGGTCAGGCTCAGCGGCAACCGCTGTGTGCATAACCAACCACTTGATGAGGAAGTATGGTGCGTTGCACAAATTGTCAACACGTCATGCTGCATTGCAACAATTCGTGATCGGAGAGTGGTTTAGCCCTGAATTGTACTGAGACGACCCATCAAACCCCGTCAGCAGTCGTCCGCGCGGGGATGCCCAATCCCTGAGCAGAAAACAACCTCACCGTGCTTAACGCCACAGTAACCAGAACAGCCGCATTTTGAAGCATGTGTTCCGGGGGCATCACCCCCGCCTTGTGTTGAAACGCGTCCAGGAAGGGCGCGGGAGTGTAGCGTATGCGTTCGGGTGGCGTTGTTCCGGGCCGGCCTGTCTTTGCGGCAAGAGCCCTTCTTTCGCTTCTGTTGGCAGCCTTCTTCCTGTCCGCTTTCGGCGTGCCGGATGCGGAGGCGCGCAGGCGGCACCGTGCTGCGGCCGGTGGTGGCTACACCCCGCCCTTCGCCTCCATGGTCTACGATGTGAACTCGGGCCGCACGCTCGAAGCCACGAATGCGGATGCCCAGCGCCATCCCGCCTCTGTCACCAAGGTCATGACCCTCTACATGCTGTTCGAGCAGCTGGAGACGGGTCGCTTCAAGCTTTCCACCGAACTGCCCGTCTCGCGGGAGGCCTCGATGCAGGCCCCCTCCAAGCTGGCGCTCAAGCCGGGCGAGACCATTTCGGTGGAAGATGCCATCAAGGCGCTCGTCACCAAATCAGCCAACGATGTGGCGGTGGTGGTGGCGGAAGCCATCGGCGGCGACGAGGAAACCTTCGCCCGCATGATGACGAGGAAGGCCCATGCCATCGGCATGAAGCGTTCGGCCTTCTACAACGCCTCCGGCCTGCCCAACCCGCGCCACACCACCACTGCGCGCGACCTTGTCACGCTGGGCCGTGCGATTCAGGACCGTTTCCCCAAGTATTACCATTACTTCGGCACCCGCGTTTTCACCTACGAGGGTCGCGCCCACCGCAACCACAACCGCCTGCTGGGTCAGGTGGAGGGCGTGGACGGCATCAAGACCGGCTACACCCGCGCCTCGGGCTTCAACCTGCTCACCTCCGCCAAGGCCGATGGCCGCCACCTGATCACCGTGGTGCTCGGCGGTCGCTCGGCCCGCTCGCGTGATGCTCAGGTTGCCAGCCTCATCGAAAACCACATGGATCGCGCCTACGCCGGCCGCCGCCAGACCGCGAAAACCGTGGAAGTGGCCGCCAATGATGATCGCGATGAGGATGAAGACGGCGCGGCCGATCTGCCGCGCGCCAAACAGCCCATGGCTGTCGCGCAGGCCAATCGCAACCCGGCCGGCGGCGCCCCCGGCACCACCGCCACGGCCCCGCTGGGCCTGATGGCCGCCCCCGCTGGCCTGCCCCAGCCGCCGAGCCGCCCGCGCCCGGCTGTGATTGCGGAAACCGGCTCCGCGCCGGTGGAAGGCGCCAACCCCGGCCTCACCCGCACACGCCCGCTGGCCCTTTCCGCCTCCGGCTCGACTGGCGTGGTCGCCGCTGCCTCTTCGCCGGTCGCCATGGTTGCCACCACGCCGCGCTCGCCCTCGATGCGCTGGGTGGAAGGCCCGCGCCCGAGCGAAGTGCGCTCGAACGATCGCATCGTTCCGCCGGGCAACGTGCGCTACACCAATGCCATTCCCGGCCAGGGCGCCGTTGCCGAGGACATGCAGCCCCTGCCCGCCGCGACCACCGCCATCGGCAAGACCGAAGAGCGTCTGCCCGGCATGCAGGCCCGCGCCGAAATCGCCGCCACGACGCCCCCGCCCGCGCCTGAGGTGTCGCGCTCGAAAGAAGCCGCTGAAATCGCCGCCGCGGCTGCCAGCCAGAAGGCCCCGACCAAGGTTGCCGCTGTTGAGCCGCCCAAGCCGAATCTCGCCCCGCTGGCCCCCAAGGTCACCACCCGTTCGGGCTGGATGATCCAGCTCGCGGCTGCCGAGTCTGATTCGAAGGCGCAGGAGATTCTCGCTAACGCCAAGGCCCGCACCAGCGGTGCCCTGAGCCGTGCCGAACCCTACACCGAAAGCGTCACCAAGGGCGGCACCACGCTCTGGCGTGCCCGCTTTGCGGGCTTTGACGAGGCTGGCGCGCAGGAAGCCTGCAAGGCCGTCAAGCGCGCCGGCTTCGGCTGCTTCGCCCAGAAAATCTGATCTCAAGTCCCTGTAACTGTTGAGTAAGCGTACCCATGGCTGACCTGATGACTGCCGCCCTCTCCGATGCCGATCTCGACGCGATCATCGAGGAGCTGGAGCGCCCCCTGCCCCCGCGCGGCTCGGCAGCGCCCGCCCGTCGTCTCGAGCCGGTGTTTGCGCCCGCTTCAGCCGCGCTTGGCGGCATTGAGCGCGACATCGCGCGCACGGTTGACGAGCGCGGCGAGGTAGCCGGAGCCGCCCTTGTCCGGGTGGAAGCGGCCGATCAGCGTCCGATGCGCACCCCGAATGGCCTCCTCGCTCGCCCCCTTCTCAAGGCCAAGGATCTGGTAGGCCTCCTCAACGCGCATTTCGCTCCCCAGCGCGCTCGCCGCGCCCGCCCCCGTTGCCGCATCGAAATGCACGTTCTCACGCCAGCCGGGCGCCAGGCGGTCGAGCTGATCCGCGATCAGGCCTAAGCCATCGGGGTCGATGCGCATCAGCTCATCGGCCAGCGCCACAAGATCGGGAATGGAAAGCTGGCTGACAGCTTTGCCCGCAAAACGCCCGGCGAGAATACGCGCATCGCGCTCGCCATTGCCCAGATCCGTCAGAACCTCCAGCGCCCGCGTACGAATGCGCGAAATGCGCGCATTGCCCACCGGGTCCAGCGCCTGCGGCAGCTTGACGCCCCAGAGCCACGCCCCCACCGACAGCGCGACGATGCCGATGTCGATGCGCCCGCGCAGGGCCAGCAGAATGCCCACGCAAATCGAGGCCGCACCCAGCACCTTGCGATTGAACGGCGAGAGCTGCTCCCCGGCCTTGCGACCCGGCCCCAGCGCGAACCACCAGACCAGCGCCCCGGTCACCAGCGTTGAAATGACATAATTCATGGGGCGCGAAGCTGTCAGAGAAGCCCGAGCGCCGCAAGCTCGGATCGCAGTTCGTCCGGCATTTCCGCAGGCGCGGCAGAGGCCGCAAGATCGGACGGGGCGTCTTTTTCCGCCAGATAGCGCCAGCCCTGAAACGCGCGGCACGGGCGCGGGCTGACCTTGATCACCTGCTGTTCCAGCACCAGATGCGTGCGGGAAATGCCGTCGCTCCCCGTGAAAGGCTCGATGGCTTCGATCCTCTGGCGGGCCGAAATCCAACCCTTGATCACCCAGTAGAGCGACCCGCCCCCCAGGATTTCATCGGCACGCTTGGGCGTTTGTCGCGTGGTATGCATCTGACGGTATTCCCGCCCCAACCGCTTGTGCAGCAGGCGGTTCTCCTCGATCCATCCCTCCAGATCGGAGATGGACTCGCAGCCGACACAGAGCTTAAGCATATGCAGGGTCATGCGCTGGTTTTAGCGCGAGACTGCGGTTTGTCAGGCATCTCGGCGCAAGCGCCCACAGATTTCGTCTCAGCGCCCGCCGCGCGAGCCCAGCATCAGGCACAGGTTGGTGGCGTAGTCCTTGCCGCGCTTCATCAGCAGGTATTCAGCCCCCGTCCCCGGTGTCAGGTCGATCCCGCAGGCGGCGGAATGCGGGCCGGTCTGCACGGTGATCACCTTGGCGGTCTTGCCCTTCACGGGATGCAGCACGCGCACCTTGGCCCGCACAGCCCCGCCATCGGGGGCGCGCGTGGCCGAGATCACCCGCCCGTAAAGGATCACATCGGCCTGCGCGCGAAACCCCTCCGGGGCCATGCGCACGCAGGAGCAGGCCTGCGCCTGTCCCGCGAGCGCCAGCAGCGCCAAGGCGGCGAGCTTAAGCCTCGACATGCTCGACCACCGTGAGGATGCGCGCCCCCTCGCCCAGCTGCGCCCCGGCCTCGAAGGCAATGCCCTCGATACGGCCCGCACGCGGCGCGAGCACGGGGTGCTCCATTTTCATGGCTTCCACAATGGCAACCCGCTGGCCCTTCTCAACCTCATCGCCCTCGTTGACGAACAGCGCCACCAGCTTGCCATGCATCGGCGATTTGACGAGCCCGCCCGCATCGCCGTGGTGGTCGTCGAAGGAAACATCGAGCGGATCAGGCCGCGCGATCTTGAGCTGACGCCCCTTCTCGATCACGTAAAGCGCGTCATCAGCAGCAACCAGCGTGAAATCCCCGCCGCGCAAACCTTCGCCGGTGGCTTCCTCCAGCGCGGCATCGCAAACCACGCGATGCTTCTCGCCCTCGACCAGCACATCGATATGCCCGATGCGGCCGGGGGCCAGCGCAAAGCCATCCGCCACCGAGAACGGATCATCCGCCATGCTCGAGCGCGCCTCGGCCACCGCTTCAAGCCGCGCCTTCTCTTCCGCCGCCAGCGCCAGCGCACCCGCCACGATCATGGCGACATCCGGTGCCTGCTCCACCGCGCCCAGCGCCTGAAGATTGCGCTCGATCAGGCCGGTATCGAGCTTGCCCGCACGGAAATCCGCATGGTCGATCAACGCCGCGAGGAACCGCGTGTTGGTTTTGGGGCCCGCAACAATGGTGTTTTCCAGTGCCGCTTTGAGACGATCGAGCGCCTCATCGCGCGTCGCGCCATGGGCGATCACCTTGGCGATCATGGGATCGTAGAAAGGCGTCACAGCCCCGCCTTCGACAACACCCGAATCGATGCGGATGCCTGCGCCTTCGGGGAACTCCAGCGCGTGAAGCGTACCCGTGGAGGGCAGGAAGCCACGCTCCGGCTCCTCGGCATAAAGGCGCGCTTCCACGGCATGGCCGTTAATCGCCAGATCCGCCTGCGTAACGGGGAGCTTTTCGCCAAAGGCCGCGCGGAACTGAAGCTCCACAAGGTCAAACCCCGTGATGCACTCCGTCACCGGGTGCTCCACCTGCAGGCGCGTGTTCATTTCCATGAAGTAGAAGCCGTCAGGACGAAGCCCGCGCGAACCATCGGCGATGAATTCCACCGTGCCAGCGCCGACATAGCCCACCGCCTTGCCCGCCTCGACCGCTGCCTTGCCGAAGGCCGCGCGGGTCTCAGCGTTCATGCCCGGTGCAGGCGCTTCCTCGATCACCTTCTGATGGCGGCGCTGCATCGAGCAGTCGCGCTCGAAGAAGTGGATGACGTTGCCGTGCTTGTCGCCGAAAATCTGCACCTCAACGTGGCGCGGCGCAGTGACGTATTTCTCGATCAGCACACGCGCATCCCCGAAGGAGGATGCCGCCTCGCGCTGGCAGGAGGCGAGCGCCTCGGCGAAAGCTTCCGGCGCTTCAACCTTGCGCATGCCCTTGCCGCCGCCGCCCGCCACCGCCTTGATCAGCACGGGATAACCGATGCGGTCCGCCTCCCCCTTGAGGAAGGCCGCGTCCTGATTGGTGCCGTGATAGCCCGGCACCACGGGCACGCTGGCCTTTTCCACCAGCGCTTTCGCAGCGTCCTTCAGGCCCATGGCGCGCATGGCGGAAGCCGGCGGACCGACAAAGGCAATGCCCGCCGCCTCGACAGCCTCGGCGAATTCCGGGTTTTCGGAGAGGAAGCCATAGCCGGGGTGGATGCACTCAGCCCCCGCCTTCTTCGCGACCTCCAGAATGCGATCCGCCACCAGATAGCTCTCGCGCGCGGGCGCGGGCCCGATGCAATAGGCCTCATCGGCAAAGGTGACGAAGGGCGCCGCGCTATCGGCTTCCGAATGCACCGCAATCACCCGCATGCCAAGCCGCCGGGCCGTGCGCGCCACGCGCAGCGCGATTTCACCACGGTTGGCAATCAACACACTCTTAAACATTGTTTCCATCCCTTCGCTTCGGCAGCCTGTTTTGCGAAGGAACGATGCACAGTGCTTCAACCCTGTCCAGCGTTTGCCTGACAGAGGCGCTAGGCGGCGCAAGAGTAAAAGCATAATCTTATAAAAACAGGGGCTTCGGGAGGCCTTAGATGGTGCGCATTCGCCCGGCGAGCGACGATGATATGACAGTCATCACCGATATTTACAGCGGCGCCGTCCGTGAAGGCAC
>JAIUNQ010000092.1 GCA_020161475.1 Pseudomonadota bacterium
TCTTCTCGCTCGAAATGAGCGCGGAACAGCTCGCCACCCGTATCATCGCCGAGCAGGCCAATATCCCCTCGTTCAAGATCCGCCGTGGCGACATCACGGCGGAGGAATTCGGCAAGCTGCACGAGGCGGTGCAGGAAATGCAGGTGGTGCCGTTCCACATCGACCAGTCCGGCGGCATTTCGATCGCACAGCTCTCCGCGCGTGCGCGCCGCCTCAAGCGCCAGCATGGGCTTGATCTTCTGGTGGTTGACTACCTCCAGCTGCTTTCCGGTGCGGGCAAGAAGGGCGAGAACCGCGTTCAGGAACTGACCGAGATCACCACGGGCCTCAAGGCGCTGGCCAAGGAACTCGCGGTGCCGATCATCGCGCTCTCGCAGCTCTCGCGTCAGGTGGAAGCGCGCGACGACAAGCGCCCGCAGCTCTCGGACCTGCGCGAATCCGGCTCGATCGAGCAGGACGCGGACGTTGTGCTGTTCGTGTACCGCGAGGAATACTACCTCCAGAACAAGGAGCCCAAGCCCGGTACCGAGGACCATCTGAAATGGCAGATGGAAATGGACCGCGTGCACGGCAAGGCCGAGGTGATCATCGGCAAGCAGCGTCACGGCCCCACCGGCTCCGTGCAGCTCCAGTTCGACGCCAACGTCACGCGCTTCTCGAACTTGGCCAAGGAAGATTATCTGCCGGATCGCGGTGAGGACTGAGAGAATGGGCACGGCGGGCTGTCCCCTGCCGGGCGATACCCCCTGCTATGACAGGTATGCGCGCATTGGGGCGGTGTTGACCTCGCTTTGTGCACATTCAGCCGCTATAGCCCTGATATGCACGATCAATCCGCGATTCTGACCATTGATACGCAGGCGCTCATCGCCAACTGGCGCAAGCTCGGCGAGGTTGCGCAGGGCGAATGCGCGGGGGTCGTCAAAGCCGATGCCTATGGTGTCGGTGCAGAGGTTGTGGTGCCGGCGCTGGCGGGCGCGGGTTGCCGCACCTTTTTCGTGAGCCATTTTTCCGAGGGCATCAAGGTGCGCCGCCTTGCGCCGGATGCCCGCATCTATGTGCTCAATGGCTATGCGCAGGAAGGGCTTGGCACTTACGCCGAGCACCGCCTTTCGCCTGTGCTCTATGCGGGTGAGCATCTCGCGCATTGGCGCAGCAATGGTGCCGGCCTTGCCCCTGCCGCGCTCTTCATCGACACCGGCATGAACCGTCTGGGCCTTCGGCTCGATGCAGGGCTTGAGGTTCTGGCGAACGAGAAACTGGGCGAAGCCAATGTCGGCCTCGTGATGTCGCACTATGCCTCATCCGAATACCCGGATGCGCCGGAGACCGCGTTGCAACTTTCCGGGACCCACAAGATTTTCGCGGCCACCGGCCAGGGGCCCAATGCGGGCATTGCGCTCTCCTTCGATAACTCTTCCGGCGTGTTCATGCCGGGGCGCATGGCGGGCACGCTCGCGCGGCCGGGCTATGCGCTCTATGGCGGCAACCCGCTGGTGGGCGCACCCAACCCGATGCAGCCGGTGATACGGCTCGAAGCGCAGGTGGTGCAGGTGCGCGCGGTGAAGGCCGGTGAGACGGTGGGCTACAACGCCAACTTCGCCGCCGCCCGCGACAGCGTGATCGCCACCATTTCCTGTGGCTACGCGGATGGCCTGCCGCGAAACTTAGGCAACCGGGCCGATTGGCCGGGCGGTGTTGCGTTGGTGAACGGGGTGGAATGCCCCTTTGCCGGCAATGTTTCGATGGATCTCATCACGCTTGATGTCACCGCCCTGCCTGCGGGGGCTGTGAAGGCTGGCGACTATGTGACACTGATCGGCGATAGCCTCGACATCGACCGCGTCGGCAAGCTCGGGCGCACCATCGGCTACGAGATTCTCACCTCGCTGGGGCCCCGCTACAAGCGCGTTGCGCGCTAGCTTAAGCGAGTTTGTCGATGGTGGGGTTGAAGGAGAGCATGTTGCGCGCCTTGGCATCCTCGACGCTGGTTTCCAGCAGGCTGACCACGGCCTGAGCCGCCACGCGCTCCGTTTTCGCGCTCTGCGCCATCATGACGGTTTCTTTTTCCAGCGCGGCAGCAGCAAGCGAGGACGAGGCGGCGGAGATGGATGACATGGAACGCTCCTAAGGCGACACAATCTATAGTTGCGTAATTTTCTTGATTTCGGGTGAATACAATGTCGCAGCCTTGCTGCTTTTGAGGTGCGTATCCCGCCTCCCCCACTCCCTTTGAGGCGCAAAGTCTGCTTCGTGGATGACGCCGGATTCGGCGAGAGCAAGAAAGGGCAACGTCCTTGGCCAAGCGCACCACCACTTTCATCTGTCAGGCCTGCGGGGCGGTGCATAACCGCTGGGCGGGCAAGTGCGATGCCTGCGGGGCGTGGAACTCCATCATCGAGGAAGTGAGCGAGGCGGGCGCAGCGCCTGTCGCCTCGGGCGGAGCCCGGCTCAAGAAGGGCCGCGTGATCGCGCTGGAGGGGCTGGCGGGAACCCCGATGGACGCCCCTCGCCTGCCCGCCGGGATCAACGAGCTTGACCGCGTGACCGGCGGCGGCTTCGTCAAGGGATCGGTCATTCTGCTGGGCGGCGAGCCGGGCATCGGCAAATCGACGCTGCTCATTCAGGCGGCGGCCCGCATCGCGAAAAGCGGCGCGCGGGTTGTCTATATCTCCGGCGAAGAGAGCGCGGGTCAGGTGCGCCTGCGCGCGCAACGGCTTGGTCTCGGCGATGCGCCGGTCGAGCTGGCAGCGGAGACGCATGTCGAGGATATTCTCGCCACGCTCGGTAATGGTGAGGCGCCGCGCCTTGTCATCATCGATTCCATCCAGACCATGTGGACCGATGCCGTGGAGGCCGCCCCCGGCACGGTGACGCAGGTGCGCGCAGCTGCACAGGGGTTGATCCGCTTCGCCAAGAGTTCCGGCTCGGCCATTATTCTCGTGGGGCATGTGACGAAGGACGGGCAGATCGCCGGGCCGCGTGTTGTCGAGCATATGGTCGATGCGGTGATGAGCTTTGAGGGCGATGCCGCACATCACTTTCGCATTTTGCGCGCGGTGAAGAACCGCTTCGGCGCAACCGATGAGATCGGCGTGTTCGAAATGGCGGGCGATGGCCTGCGCGAGGTGCCCAATCCCTCGGCGCTGTTTCTGGGGGCGCGCGATGCTTCCGTTTCCGGCACGGCGGTCTTTGCGGGGATGGAGGGCACGCGCCCGCTTCTGGTGGAGATTCAGGCGCTTGTCACCCCGACCGCGCTCGGCACGCCGAGGCGCGCGGTGGTGGGCTGGGATTCGAACCGCCTCGCCATGATTCTCGCCGTGCTGGAAGCGCGGGGCGGTGTGCGGCTGGGACAACACGATGTCTACATGAATGTTGCGGGCGGCTTCCGGATCAATGAGCCGGCTGCGGATCTCGCGGTGGCTGCCGCGCTGGTCTCCTCGCTGGCCGATACGCCGATTCCGCCCCAAGCTGCGCTCTTTGGCGAAATCTCGCTCTCCGGGCTGGTTCGGCCTGTTCCCCAAGCGGCTTCGCGCCTCAAGGAAGCCGCCAAGCTCGGCTTTTCGGAGGCGATACTACCGGAGGGTGTAAAGGATAACGCCGCTTCCGCAGGCCTGACCGCCCGCCCGATCGAGCGGATCGCCGATCTGGTGGCTCTTGTGGCGGGTGGCGCGCCGCGCTCGCGCTCCCGCGGGGAATGATTTTCCCGAAAACGGAGATCGAACTTCCCAAAAATTGAGCGCCTGCCGGGGTGACGCGGGCGCTGCGAGCCATTATACCGCGCTCAGGTTCGGCCGCGCGCCGATGCATCGCATGAGGAAAGAATGCCCGTTACCATTCTCGATCTTGTCGTTATCGGCATCGTCACGATTTCCGGCCTGCTTGCCATGGTGCGCGGCTTCACCCGCGAGGTGCTGGCCATCGGTTCCTGGGCGGTGGCGGCGGTTGTTGCCTATTTCTTCTACCCCAAGGCCGCGCCGCTGGTGATCCAGTACATCACCAAGAACCCGCCTGCGCTGGTCAACGGTATCGCTTTTGGCGGCGTGTTCCTGCTGACGCTGTTCATCGCCTACATCATCACCTCCAAGCTGTCGGATTTCATCTTGGACAGCCGCGTGGGTGCGCTCGACCGCACGCTGGGTTTCCTCTTCGGTGCGGCGCGCGGTTTTCTGCTCGCGGTGGTCGGCTTTGGGTTTTTCTCATGGCTGGTCAACGAAAAGCAGCAGCCTCAGTGGGTTGCTGAAGCGAAATTCCGCCCCATCTTGACCTCGAGCTTCGAAAAACTGAAGGGCGCCCTGCCCGAAAACCTCGACGAGAGCATCACCACTCCGCTCAAAAAGGCGACGGACGAGTTCAAGCAGGGTGTGCCCTCCAATAACCCGCCTCAGCAGTAATTCGAGTTATTGGAACGATGATTTGTTCAGCGCGGGCCTTTAAGGGGTCCGCTCTGATCTGCATTTGAGAGCTTGTACGCATTTTCGGATGAACCGGGGTTCGCTCCGGTTGAAAATGTTCCCGGACGACCCCGCGAGGATGGAGCCCACCATGGCGCATGATGTCTTTGAAGACGATTGTTTCAAGGATGAGGATCACCTGCGCGAGGAATGCGGTGTCTTTGGCATCGTCGGCATTGAGGATGCCTCGGCCATTGCAGCGCTGGGGCTTCATGCGCTCCAGCATCGTGGTCAGGAAGCGGCGGGCATCGTCTCCTTCGACAAGACGCGCTTCCACTCCGAGCGGCATCTGGGTCTTGTGGGCGACCATTTCTCCAAGGGCCATGTGATCGACCGCCTGCCCGGCAATGCTGCCATCGCCCATACGCGCTACTCCACAACCGGCGAGACGATTCTGCGCAATGTGCAGCCGCTCTTCGCCGAGCTGACCGGCGGCGGCTTCGCGGTGTGCCACAACGGCAACCTCACCAATGGCCTGACGCTGCGCCGCAAGCTGATTTCGGAAGGCGCGATCTATCAGGCGACCTCCGATACCGAAGTGATCCTGCATCTGGTGGCGCGCTCGAAGGAAGTGCGCTTCATGGATCGTTTCGTGGATGCGCTGCGCCAGATCGAGGGGGCTTACGCCTTCGTCGGCCTGACCAATAAGAAGCTGATCGGCGCGCGCGATCCGCTCGGCATTCGCCCGCTCGTGCTGGGCCGCCTCGGTGATGCTTGGATTTTCGCGTCGGAAACCTGCGCGCTCGATATCATCGGTGCCAAGTTCGAGCGTGAGGTGGAGCCGGGCGAAGTGATCGTTGTCGATCAGGCCAGCCTGACCATCGAAAGCCTGCGGCCTTTCCCGGCGCGGCCTGCCCGCCCGTGCATCTTCGAGTATGTCTATTTCGCCCGCCCGGACTCCGTTGCCGGTGGTCGCAACGTCTATCAGGTGCGCAAGAACATCGGGCATATTCTGGCGAAAGAAGCCCCGGCCCAGGCCGACCTTGTCATTCCGGTGCCGGATTCCGGCGTTCCGGCCGCGCTGGGCTTTGCCCAGACCGCCGGCATTCCCTATGAGCTCGGCATCATCCGCAACCATTATGTCGGGCGCACCTTCATCCAGCCGACGCAGTCGATCCGCGAGCTGGGCGTGCGCATGAAGCATTCGGCCAACCGCGCCATCATCGAGGGCAAGAGCATCGTGCTGGTGGATGATTCCATCGTGCGCGGCACCACCTCGCGCAAGATTGTCGCGATGATGCGCGAAGCGGGCGCGAAGCAGGTGCATTTCCGCATCGCCTGCCCGCCGATCAAGCACCCGGATTTCTACGGTATCGACATGCCCGAGCAGGACAAGCTGCTGGCGGCGCGCATGTCCCTGCCCGAGATGACCGAGTATCTGGGGGCCGACAGCCTCGCCTTCATCACCATCGACGGGCTCTATCAGGCCTTGGGCGAGCCTGCTCGCAACAACGAGGCGCCGCAGTTCACCGACCATTATTTTACCGGTGACTATCCGACCCCGATCGCGGATCTGAACAACGAGGCGGCCAAGCAACTCTCGCTTCTCGCCGAAGCGTCCTGATCTCGTTTGTGACCGTCTATCAGGTAGAACCGACATGACCGCCAAGCCGCTTGAGAACCGTATTGCCCTCGTCACAGGTGCCTCGCGCGGCATCGGCAAGGAGGTGGCCAAGGCGCTGGCGGCGGCGGGTGCGCATGTCATCGCGCTGGCGCGTACGCAGGGCGGGCTTGAGGAGCTGGACGACGAGATCAAGGCGCTGGGCGGCTCCGCCACGTTGGTGCCGCTCGATCTGACCGATTTCGATGCGCTGGATCGTCTGGGCTATTCGATCAACGAGCGTTGGGGCAGGCTTGATATTCTGGTCGGCAATGCGGGGGTGCTGGGTCCGATCAGCCCGCTCAACCACATCGATCAGAAGCCGTTCGAGCGTGTGTTCGCTGTCAATGTAACCGCCAATTTCCGGCTCATCCGCTCCCTCGATCCGCTGCTGCGCCAGTCGGATGCGGGCCGCGCGATTTTCATCACCTCCTCCGCCGGCTCCAACACCTATGCCTATTGGGGCTGCTATGGCGCTTCCAAGGCGGCGCTGGACGTGATGGTGCGCGATTGGGCGGAAGAGATCCGCAACATCACCAAGGTCAAGGCGATGCTGGTCAACCCGGGCCGCACCCGCACCAAGATGCGGGCCGAGGCCGCGCCCGGCGAAGACCCCGCAACTCTCCCCTCGCCGGCGGAGATTGCGCCCTTCATCGTCGAGATGGCGGGGCCGAACTGGCAGGAAACCGGGCGCCTGTTTGATTTCCCGACCCGGAAGGTGCTGGACTTCCAACGTCCGGCCTGATGCCAACCCATTGACAGGACAGCTTTTCCACCTCAGCTTGCGGGCATAGCCACAAAAAGTTGTGCTGAAGCGCCGGGGGAAATCATGCTCAAACGTCTTGTTCTGGCGGCGCTTGCGCTTGCCTGTGTGTCGCTCTCCGCGCAAGCGGGCTCGATGTCCTGGAATATCCGCGCGTTCGATCGACATGCCGTCGATGTTGCCTTCTATTCCCAGAACCGAAAGGCGGAATGGCCGGGCAATGGCCGCGTCTGGACGCTGAAGGACTACAAGGTCCATACCCTCAAGCTATCCTGCATCAACGGCGAGAAGATCTGCTATGGTGCCTGGGTACGCGGCAACGACAAGCGCTATTGGGGCGTGGGGCACCACAACCGCAACAAATGCGTCAAATGCTGCTTCACTTGCGGGGACAACGTCGTCACCCCCATCATGAACCTCAACGAATAGCTCAGCCCGACCGTGTGGTGGCGGCACCACGCAGCCGGTTGCGCAGATGGCGTGCCAGCGCGCGCGCGGCACAGAAGGCCTTGCCTTTGAGCGAGAGGCCGCGGGCTACATCGAAGAGCTTCATGTCACCATCGACCCAGTCCCGCTTGTAGGCTTCCGCGCCGATGGTCATGTCGAAGGTGTGCACGCCCTGCTCGATGCATTCGCGGATCAGATGCTCCATCAGGATGCGGCCGGGGGAATAGCGCCCCCAGCCCTCCGCCTCGAAGCTCGGCATGATGTAATAGAAGCGCTGCCCGTGCAGGATGCCGATGTGGGTTGCGATGATCTGCCCGTTGCAGGTGATGCGGGTGACGTGGCCTTCGCTGCCCGGCGAGCGGATTGCGCCGATGCGGGCGTAGAACTTTTCCGCAAATTGGCGGAAGGCTGCCTCAGCCGGGCCGGACTTGCGAGGGAAGCGTTGCGCCTTCTGGTCCAGCATGGTGCGGACGGTGGTAGCGATCTCTTCGGGCTCGGTGACGCGCTCGATCACCACCGGCCCCAACTCCTTGAGCCGTTTGATCTGGCGGTTGGTATCCTGATGGATCTTCTTGCGCTTGCGGGTGAGAAATGCCTCGAAATGCGCCGGCAACCGGGCCTGAAAGGCTGTGAGGCCGTGCGTACACCCCGTGATCTCGGCCATGGGGTTGGCGACGCCCTCGATCACCTCAGGCATCCAGCGGAACGAGACGTAATCAACCTCCGGCAGACGCGCCAGAATGGCCTGAAAGAGCGGCTCGAAGCTGCCGGGCGGGCAATGGTGAGCAAAATCCGGCGCAACCAGCGGGGCGTGATAGTCGGAGACCTCTTCCGCCATGAAAGTGAGCTGGCGCAGGCCATAACGCAGCCGGATGCAGAGCGGCATGATGAGCAAGGGCTGCCCGGTTGCGGTGCACACCACAACGATGCGAGGCGCTGCCGGGCTCGGTTCGGCGGCCTGCCAGCATTCCAACCATTCAAGCGACTGGAAAGCGTAATGCGACGGGTTTTCCTGAAGCTGCCGCCATAGAGGCGCAACATCGGCCAGCTGATCGTAGATTGTAATGTCAAAATCAGACAATCGCATTCAGCCGCCTCTACCGCTGGCTTGAAAAAGCAGCGGCTCCACCCTTGTTCGCTTCTAAACCAAGGCGACAGAGGGTGCCAGTGCTACCCCGCCTTACGTTTGGCCAAATGTTAATCGGTTGTCGGAATTCGGGACGAGTTGATGAAAAGGCGGGGCAATTTTTGACCGGTACGCACACGACGCCTGATGTGCGCAAGAGCACTTATTTCTTCTTATCGAAGGGATTTTCCGATGTGCGCATCGCCAGACGGATCGGAACGCCCGGCAGCTCGAAGGTTTCGCGGATCGAATTGACGAGGTAGCGCTTGTAGCTCTCCGGCAGGGCATCGAGCTGGTTGCCAAACAGCGCGAACTGCGGCGGGCGGGCCTTCACCTGCGTCATGTAGCGCAGCTTGATGCGGCGGCCGGAGACGGCGGGCGGCGGATGGTTCGACTTGACGCCTTCCAGCCAGCGGTTGATTTTCGCGGTGGGCACACGGCGGTTCCACACCTGATGCATCTGCATCACCGCTTCCATCAGGCGATCAATGCCCTGACCGGAAAGGCCGGAGAGCGGCACCACCGGGCAACCCTTGACCTGCGGGAGAAGACGCGCGGCCTCTTCCTTGAGGGTGGAGAGGGTTGCGCCGCGCTGCTCGATCAGGTCCCACTTGTTGAGACCAATGACGACGCAGCGGCCTTCGCGCTCCACCAGATCGATGATGGTGAGATCCTGCTTTTCAAACGGAATGGTGGCATCGAGCAGGATCACCACAACTTCCGCGAATTTCACCGCGCGGATGGCATCGGCTGCTGCGAGTTTTTCCACCTTGTCCTCGATGCGGGCGCGCTTTCGCAGGCCGGCGGTGTCGAAGACCTTGAACTTGCGCTCCCGCCACTCCCAATCGAGACCGATGGAATCGCGCGTGATGCCCGCCTCGGGGCCGGTCAGCAGGCGATCCTCGCCCAGCATCGCGTTGATGAGCGTGGATTTGCCCGCGTTCGGACGGCCCACAATCGCGATGCGTATGGAACGCTTGGGGTCATCCCCCTCCTCGTCCTCATCGGCGGTGTCGCTTTCAGCTTTCTGGGCGGCGGCTTCCATCGCAGCCGCTTCACGGGCCGCGGCCTCTTCCTCATCCACCGCATCCACCAGCGGGCGCAGCGCGTCATAGAGTTCGGCCATGCCCTCGCCGTGCTCGGCAGAGACGGCGACGGGTTCGCCAAAGCCCAGCTCATAGGCTTCGATGATGCCGGGGCTGGCGGCTTTGCCCTCGGCCTTGTTGGCGGCCACGATGATGTTGGTATCCGAGCGGCGGCACA
>JAIUNQ010000093.1 GCA_020161475.1 Pseudomonadota bacterium
CTTGCCGACCGCATTGCCGTGCGCCTGACCGAAGAGGCAGCCGCCGGCTATGCCGAGATGATCCAGGCCAAGATCAAGAAGTGGGGAGGCAAGGCATCATGACGCGTCCTTCCACGATGATTCCGCGGATTCGCCCGGTTCCGCCGAGCAAGACCGCCATTCTCTCCGCCCTCGATGTCGGCACCTCCAAGGTGGTGTGCCTGATCGCGCGGCTCGACCCGATTGAGGGTTCCGATGTGCTTTCGGGCCGCACACACCGCATGCGCGTGCTCGGCATCGGGCATCAGCGCTCGCGCGGGATCAAGGGCGGCACGGTGATCGACCTCGCCGAGGCCGAAAAAGCCATCCGCTTGGCCGTGGACAGTGCCGAGCGCATGGCGGGCGTGCAGGTGACAAGCGCGCTGGTGAACATTACCGGCGGGCGCATTGGCTCGCACCATTTTGCCGGTACCGTGGCCATCAACCGCCGCAACGTCGAAGAGCGTGACATCACCCGCGTGATCGAGGTCGCCTCGTCCCATGCGCGCGATCAGGGCCGCTCGATCCTGCATGCGCTGCCTGTCGGCTTCTCGCTCGATGGCGCGCAGGGCATTTCCGAACCCAAGGGCATGGTGGGCGAAAAGCTCGGCGTGGACCTGCATATCGCTTCCTGCGATCCGCTGGCGGCCCACAACCTGATGCTGGCGGTGGAGCGTTCGCACCTTGCGGTGGAGACGCTGGTGGCGACCCCCTATGCCTCCGCGCTCTCGACCCTGTGCGATGACGAGGCGGAACTGGGCTCTGTCGTGATCGACATGGGGGGCGGCACCACCTCCATCTCGGTGTTCTCCCAAGGGCACCTTGTCCATTGTGATTCGATTGCGGTGGGCGGCAATTACATTACGCTCGACATTGCGCGTGGCCTCTCCATGCGTCTCGAAGACGCCGAGAAGCTCAAGAACCGCTACGCCTCCTGCATCGAGACGGAAGCTGATTCGCGCGACATTCTCTCGATCCGCCGGGCGGGTGAGGATGAGCGCGACCAGAGCCATTCGCTGCCGCTGAGCCAGCTTACCCGCATCGTTGCCCCGCGCACCGAGGAAATCATGGATTTCGTGCGCGAGCGGCTGGAGAAGGCGGGCCTGCGCATTGCCAAGGGCCAGCATGTGCTGCTGACCGGCGGCACAGCGCAGCTTGGCGGATTGACCGATCTTTCCAAACGCATTTTCGGCACCCCGGCGCGTGTTGCGCGCCCCGTGGGTGTGCAGGGCCTGCCTGAAGCCGCCAAAAACCCGGCTTTTGCGAGCGCGGTGGGCCTGCTGGTCTATCCGCAGGTGGCGGGCAAGGAATTCTTCGAGGCGGGCAAACGCAATGCCCTGCCGATGACCGGAACCCACGGATACTTGGCCCGTGTTGGCCAGTGGCTGCGTGAAAGCTTCTGACGCGCATGGCTCTGCTGGGCGCGAAATTGATCGAAATCGAGAAGAAGTAAACGGGCTGTTAACCGTTTTTGCTCTTCATTTGTAAACCTGCCGGCAGGCGGCCGGAACGACGAGGCAGACCATGACCATCACTCTCAAAGCGCCGGACATCCGGGAACTGAAGCCCCGCATCACCGTGTTCGGCGTTGGTGGCGCTGGCGGCAACGCGGTCAACAACATGATCCGTTGTGGCCTCGCGGGCGTTGACTTCGTGGTGGCCAACACGGATGCGCAGGCGCTTCTGCTCTCGAATGCGGATCGCCGCATCCAGATGGGCATTCAGGTGACCGAAGGTCTGGGTGCGGGCTCGCAGCCTGAAGTCGGTCGCTCCGCCGCCGAGGAAGTGATCGACGAGATCCGCGATCAGCTCGCCCATGTCCACATGGCTTTCATCACCGCCGGCATGGGCGGTGGCACTGGCACGGGCGCCGCCCCCGTGATCGCGCAGATCGCCCGTGAGATGGGCATTCTTACCGTGGGTGTGGTCACCAAGCCGTTCCATTTCGAGGGCCAGCGCCGCATGCGCATCGCCGAAGCCGGTATCTCCGAGCTTCAGAAGGCGGTCGATACCCTCATCGTTATTCCGAACCAGAATCTCTTCCGTATCGCCAACGAGAAGACCACCTTCGCCGAAGCCTTCGCGATGGCCGATCAGGTGCTGCTCTCGGGCGTGGCCTCGGTCACCGACCTCATCGTCAAGCCGGGCCTGATCAACCTCGACTTCGCCGACGTTCGCGCCGTGATGCGTGACATGGGCAAGGCGATGATGGGAACCGGTGAAGCCTCGGGCGAATCGCGCGCGATCATGGCCGCCGAGGCTGCGATTGCGAATCCGCTGCTCGACGAGACCTCGATGAAGGGTGCCCGCGGCCTGCTGATCTCGATCACCGGCGGCCCCGACATGAAGATCTACGAAGTGGACGAAGCCGCCAACCGCATCCGCGAGGAAGTGGATGTCGATGCCAACGTCATCTTCGGCGCGACGCAGGACGAGAGCCTCGAGGGCATCATCCGCGTCTCCGTCGTGGCGACCGGTCTCGACCCCGCCATCACCCGCGAGGAAAGCCCGGAGCAGGGTGCGACCATCGATCAGCGTCTCGCCATGATGGCCGATCGCCTGCGCGCCCAGATGCAGCAGCGTGTTGCCGCGCAGGCCGCCGCGCCGCAGATCCCGCTGCCCTCCGCCCAGCCGGCTCCGGCCGCTTTTGCGCCCGTTCCGGTCGCGGCCCAGCCGGTGATCCCGGAAATGCCGATCCTGCAGGAGCCGGTTGCCGCTGCCCCGG
Organism: Pseudomonadota bacterium; assembly: GCA_020161475.1. Classification (GTDB taxonomy): domain Bacteria; phylum Pseudomonadota; class Alphaproteobacteria; order Rhizobiales; family Beijerinckiaceae; genus Rhabdaerophilum. Next base: position 2,744 of record JAIUNQ010000093.1, read on the forward strand.
TGATGCCGACCTTCGCCCCTGTTGCGGCCCCGCCGGTGATGCAGGCCCCTGTCATGCAGGCGCCGGAAGTCACGGTTTCCCACGCCGCCCCGCGTGCGACCCCGTTCTTCGCTGCGCCGATCGTTGAAGAGCCGAAGGCGATTGTTGAAGAGCCGGTGATGCCGGAAGCCTTCATTCCGCCGGCCCCGGAGCGCGCCGCCGTGCGCACTCCGCGCATGCCGACCATGGAAGAGCTGCCGCGCCCGGCGCAGGCCGTGCTCAACGCCCAGCGCGCCGATGTCGTGGCGGCCCCGCCCGCGCCGGAGCAGAAGCGCATGACCCTGATGCAGCGCCTCGCCGCCGTGGGCCTTGGCGCCCGCCGCGAGGAAGAGGTGGCCCCGGCCCCGATTCCCGCCGCGACCGAGGCGCCCGCCGCGCCGAGCGCCGCGCATGAGGTCTATGCCCGCCGCCCTGCAACCCCGGCTCCGGCCTATCGCCCGGCGGAAGGGAACCTCGATGCCACGGGGCGCGTCCAGCCTGCAGCGCGCGGGCTGGAAGACGACCAGCTCGAAATTCCTGCCTTCCTCCGCCGCCAGGCGAAGTGATTGAAAATGAAGGGCCACCTCCTCGGTGGCCCTTTTGCTGTCACGGTTGATAACCGGTTACGAATTCCCTTCTCCGCCCCCGCGATTGTTACAGAACGTCGGCGCAGGGTGCACTTTCCAAGCTTTTGAATTTCCATAATTAATTTTTGTTAAGGGCGCAGGATTCGCCCTGTCTGCCGTGTTACGAACGGTTAGAAACAGTGATTTTGTGAAACAGGGGTTGGAGAGTATCCCCAATTCAACACGGGGTGACTTCCAACGTTTCCCATCGACCACAGACCGGAACCGGCAGGGTCGACGCAGCTAGGGTGGGTTGCGTGAAGCGTTAGGGTCGGCCTCGGGCATAGGGGATAAGCACGTGAAACAAACCACTGTCGCCGATCAGGTCATCCTTTCCGGCATCGGCGTTCACCAGGATCGTCCCGCCCGCGCGGTGATCCATCCCGCGGAAGCAAACTCCGGCATAACTTTCCTCCGCACGAATCTCCCCGGTGGCCGCGAGCGGCTCATCGAGGCGAAGAATACCTCGGTGCGCGATACCCAGCTCTGCACTGTGATCGGCGACGATACCGGTGCCTCCATCGCCACGATCGAGCATCTTATGTCTGCTCTCGTCGGCCTCGGCATCGACAATGCCCTCATCGAGGTGGACGGTCCTGAAGTGCCGATCCTTGATGGTTCCTCCCGCCTCATCGTCGAAGCGATTGATCAGGTCGGCATCCGCACCCTCAATGCGCCGCGCAAGGTCATCAAGGTGCTCAAGCCGGTCAAGGTCGAGCATGGCAACTCGGTGGTCGAACTCCTCCCGCGCGACGCCGGCTTCCGCCTTGATGTCGAGATCGCCTTCGAGAGCAAGGTCATCGGTCGTCAGGTCTATGGTTTCGAGCTTGACGCTCACCGTTACCGCCGCGAAATCTCCTCCGCCCGCACCTTCGGTTTCATGCGCGACGTGGAGCGCCTCTGGAAGGCGGGTCTCGCGCTCGGTGCCAGCCTCGACAACACCATTGCGGTGGGCGAAGAAGGTGTGGTGAACCCGGAAGGCCTGCGCTTCCCCAACGAATTCGTCCGCCACAAGCTGCTCGACGCCATCGGTGATCTCGCGCTCGCGGGCTACGCCATTCAGGGGCACTACAAGGCCTTCTGCCCCGGCCACAAGCTCAATGCCATGATTGTCGATGCGCTGCTCGCGGATCGCTCCAACTATGCCATCATCGAGCCGATGCGCCGCACCGCGCGTGCCTCGGGCGAGCTTTTGCAGCCGCAAGCCGCTTTTGCGCCGGACCTCAACTAAGGGCCCGGCCTTCATAAAAACGATATTCAAGATGCGGATCAAAGGGCGGGGATTTCTCCGCCCTTCTTTTGCCCGCTATCAACGTTAACGGAATTAACGATACGCCGCTGCGGCCCCTTGCCTTGGCGGGCGGATTTCTTCAAAAGAACCGGGTTAATGCCGCGTGGTGCGCGGCAGGCAGCGTGAGGCCGCAATGGGTTTTTCGATTTCGACGGGTGTGGCGCGCAAGGCGCGACTGGCGAGCGCGCTGGTGCTGGCGCTGGGCTTGGGTGCCTGCGAAACGGTGTCTTCCCTCAACCCCTTCGGGGACAAGGGTCCGCAGAGCGATATCGGCAAGGATGAGCGCGCCGAGGTGCTCTTCAACGACGGTCTCGCCCGCCTTGAGGCGAAGGATTACCCCGGTGCGGTGAAGAAGCTGCAGGAACTGGACAAGCAGTATCCCTATTCGCATTGGTCGCGCCGTGCGCTGCTGCTCTCCACCTATGCGGCGTTCGAAGGCAATGATTTTCCCGAGGCGATCAACCATGGTCGTCGCTACGTGCAGCTCTACCCCGCCACTTCCGATACGCCCTATGCGCAGTATCTGATCGGCATGAGCTATTATAACCAGATCGTGGATATCAACCGCGATCAGGAACGCGCCGAGAAGACCGTGGCCACGATGGAAGACCTCGTGCGCAAGTGGCCGACCTCGGAATACGCCAAGGACGCCAAAGAGCGCATCCGCATGGCGCGCGATCAGCTCGCCGGCAAGGAAATGGATGTCGGGCGCTATTACCTCAACAAGCGCAACTACACCGGTGCCATCAACCGCTTCCGTGAAGTGCTGATGAAGTTCCAGAACACCCGCCACGTGGAAGAAGCGCTTGCGCGTATCGCCGAAGCCTACATGGGCCTTGGCATTGTGGATGAGGCGCAGACGGCGGCGGCGGTGCTGGGCCATAACTTCCCCGACAGCCAGTGGTACAAGGATACCTATGTGCTGCTGGAGACGAAGGGGGCTCGCCCGCGCGAGAACACCGACTCCTGGATTTCCCGCTCGATGAAGACCTTCCAGCGGACGGTCGGGCTGTAAGTTTCAATCTGGTCCTCTCCGGCCAAGGCTCGTCCGGGCCGGGAGAGGGTTGCAAGGGAGGCGCGCGATGCTCACCAGCCTCTCGATCCGGGACATCGTCCTGATCGACCGACTGGACCTCGACTTCGCGCGCGGGCTCTCTGTGCTCACCGGCGAAACCGGTGCGGGCAAATCCATTCTGCTCGACTCGCTTTCCCTCGCGCTCGGTGCGCGCGGGGATGGCTCGCTTGTGCGTGCGGGGCAGGCGCAGGGGGCGGTGAGTGCGGTGTTCGATCTGGCCGCCGATCACCCGGTGCGCGAGGTGGCGCAGAGCTTCGATATTCCCTTCGAGGGCGAGCTGATCCTGCGCCGCGTGCAGATGGCGGATGGGCGCTCCAAGGCTTTCGTAAACGACAATCCGGTCAGCGTGCAGGCGCTCAAGGCCATTGGTGCGGTGCTGGTGGAAATCCATGGCCAGCACGCGGACCGCGCGATGATTGATCCGGTGCAGCACCGCGCGCTGGTGGATGGCTTTGCGGGCTTGCAGGAAGATGTGGCGGAACTTTCCCGCTTGCATGCCGGCTGGCGCAAGGCCGAGCGGGCGGTGGTGGAGGCCGAGGCCCGCATCGAGGCCGCGCGCAAGGAGGCCGATTTCCTGCGCCATGCGGCGGCGGAACTCGACAAGCTCTCGCCTGAGCCGGGCGAGGAGACGGCGCTGGCCGAAAAGCGGGCGCGCATGATGCAGGCCGAGAAATCGCTCGGCGATCTCAATGATGTCGCGCAGATGCTCTCGGGCGAGCATTCGCCCTCGCAGGCGCTGCTTCAGGGCCTGAAGCGGCTGGAGCGGCGGCGCGAGGGCGGCGGGGAGAGTCTCGCGCAGGCGATTGCGGCCATGGAAGCCGCGCTCAATGCGCTCGATGACGCGCATTATGGCCTGAATGCTGCGCTGCGCGAGGCGGAGTTCGATCCGCGCGCGCTGGAGGAGGTCGAAGAGCGCCTTTTCGCGCTGCGGGCGGCCTCCCGTAAGTATCAGGTGCCGGTGGACGACCTTTCCGCGCTCGCGGCGCGCTATGCGGCGGATCTTGATGCGCTGGACCATGGCGAGAGCCAGCTTGCCGCGCTTCAGCAGGCGGCGGTGGCGGCTGAGGCGGTGGTGCGGGCCAAGGCCCGGCACCTCTCCGAGAAGCGTCGCCATGCCGCTGCGGCCCTTGACGCCGCCATCGCGGAGGAATTGCCGCCCCTCAAACTCGAACGGGCGCGCTTTGCCACCGAGATCGACACCGATGAGAAGCGCCTTGAGGCCGCCGGGTTCGACCATGTGGAATTCCATGTGGCGACCAACCCCGGTTCACGCCCCGGCCCGATGATGAAAATCGCCTCGGGGGGTGAGCTGGCGCGCTTCATGCTGGCGCTGAAGGTTTCGCTGGCGGACCGTGGCTCGGCGCCGACGCTGGTGTTCGACGAGATTGACACCGGTGTGGGTGGCGCTGTCGCCGATGCCATCGGTGCGCGCCTCGCGCGGCTTGCCGAGAAGGTTCAGGTGCTGGCGGTGACCCATGCGCCGCAAGTGGCCGCGCGCGCCTCCACGCATTTCAATATCGCCAAGGGTGAGGTTGGCGAGGAAAAGCGCGTCGCTACCCGCGTCATCCGGCTGGAACCTGCGGCGCGGCGCGAGGAAATCGCGCGGATGCTCTCGGGTGCGGCGATTACGGATGAGGCGCGCGCCGCTGCGGCGAAGCTTCTGGAGGCGTGATGGGCAAGACCCCGGTGGAGCAACTGCTGCCGTTTGAGGCGCAGATCGAGCATGCGCGACTGGCCGAGGAAATTGCCGGGCACGATGCGCGCTACCACGGTGAGGACGCGCCGATTATTTCGGACGCGGAATACGATGCCCTGCGCCAGCGGTTGCAGGCGCTTGAGGCGGCTTTCCCGAACCTCGTGGCGGCGGCCTCTTCAAGCGTGGGGGCCGCCCCCTCCGGCCGCTTTGCCAAAGTGCGTCATGCCGTGCCGATGCTCTCGCTCGGCAATGTGTTCTCGGCGGAGGAGGTGGAGGATTTCCTCGCCCGAATCCGCCGTTTTCTCGATTGGCCGGAGGAGCGCGAACTCGCGATCACGGCAGAGCCAAAGATCGACGGGCTTTCGCTGAGCCTGCGCTATGAAAACCGCGTGCTCAAAAGCGCTGCCACACGCGGGGATGGCGCGGTGGGTGAGGATGTGACCGCGAACATCCGCGCCAGCATGGCCACCACCGGCATTCCCGAACGCTTGCCGGCGGATGCGCCGGCTGTTGCCGAGGTGCGCGGCGAGATCTACCTCTCCCATGATGATTTTGCCGCCATCAATGCCCGTGCGGCAGAGCTGGGCGAGAAGGTTTTCGTCAATCCGCGCAACGCGGCGGCGGGCTCGCTGCGCCAGAAGGATCCGGCCATTACCGGTGCCCGTCCGCTGCGGTTTTTCGCCTATGCCTGGGGCGAAATGAGCGAAATGCCCGCGATGACGCAGATGGGCATGGTGGAGGTTTTTGCGCGCTGGGGTTTGCCGACCAACCCGCGTATGAGCCGCCATACCAGTGCCGAAAGTCTGCTTGCTGCCTTTCATGCGCTGGCGCTTGCCCGCCCCACGCTCGGCTATGACATCGACGGGGTTGTCTATAAGGTTGATGATCTGGCGCTTCAGGCGCGTCTGGGCTTTGTGGCGCGCGCGCCGCGCTGGGCCGTGGCGCATAAGTTTCCGGCGCAACAGGCGATCACCCGCGTCAATGCGATTGAAATTCAGGTGGGCCGCACTGGCGCGCTGACCCCAGTTGCCAAACTCGAACCCATCACGGTGGGCGGGGTCGTGGTTTCCAACGCCACCTTGCATAACGCCGATGAGATCGCGCGCCTTGGTGTGCGCGTGGGTGATTTCGTGACGATCCAACGCGCGGGCGATGTGATCCCGCAGGTGGTGGAGGTCGTTGCCGAGCGGGCCCGCGGGCCGGAAGACTTTGTGTTTCCGACGGTGTGCCCCTGTTCACTGCAAACGCCTGTCGTGCGCGAGGAAACCGCGGGGGGCGTGGAAGGCGCGGTGCGGCGTTGTTCCGGGGAGTTTGCCTGCCCGCATCAGCGCGTCGAGCACTTGAAGCATTTCGTCTCGCGCCGCGCTTTCGATATTGATGGTCTGGGTGAGAAGCAGATCGAGTTTTTCTATTCTTGCGAGGTCGAGGCGCTGCGCATTCGCGAGCCGGCGGATATTTTTGACCTTGAAGCGCGCAATGCCGCCAGCCCGGTGCAGAAGATCGAGAATTTCGAAGGCTTCGGCAAAACCTCCGTCGCCAATCTGTTTGCGGCGATCAACGCCCGGCGCTCCATTGCGCTGGAGCGGCTGATCTATGCGCTGGGCATTCGCCATGTGGGGGAGGGGACCGCCAAGCTGCTGGCGCGCCATGTCGGCGAATGGGCGGCATTCGAAGCGTTGGCCAAGCGCGTGGCCGCCAAGGATGCCGATGCCATGGCCGAGCTTCAGGCCATTGACCAGATCGGCCCTGCGGTGAACGAGTCGCTCGCCGAGTTTTTCTCGCGGCCCGAGGCCGTGGGCATGGTGGACAGGCTTGTGGCCCAGCTTGAGGTGTTGCCCGCCGAGAAGCCGCGCACGGAAAGCCCTGTTTCGGGCAAAACGGTCGTTTTCACCGGTTCGCTCGAAAAAATGACGCGTGATGAAGCCAAAGCGCGCGCCGAGAGCCTCGGCGCCAAGGTGGCCGGTTCGGTTTCCAAGAAGACCGATATCGTCGTGGCTG
>JAIUNQ010000094.1 GCA_020161475.1 Pseudomonadota bacterium
GGGGCCGGAATCCTTTGGCCTGCACCAGCCTACCGTGCGACAGATCGCGCAGGACCTGATCGAGGCGGCAGCGCTCGGGGTGGAGATTGCTGTGGTAGTCGGCGGCGGCAACCTCTTTCGCGGGGCGCAGCTCCACGGCATGGGCCTCTCGCGCCCGGCGGCAGATTCCATGGGTATGCTCGGCACGGTGATGAACGTGATTGCGCTGGAAGCGCAGCTCAACTCGCTGGGCCATCCGGCGCGGGCGATGAGCGCGGTGGCCATGCCTTCCGTGGTGGAAACCTACACGCGCCAGCAGGCGATGGATCACCTTTCCAAGGGGCGCATCGTGCTGCTCGGTGGGGGAACCGGCAATCCGTTCTTCACCACCGATACGGGCGGTGCGCTGCGCGCGGCGGAGCTGGGCTGCGATGTGATGCTCAAGGCCACGCAAGTCGATGGCGTCTATTCCGCCGACCCGCGCAAGGACCCGAGTGCCACGCGCTATACCCGTGTTACCTTCGATGAGGTGATCGCCAAGGATCTCAAGGTGATGGATACGGCGGCCTTTGCGCTGGCGCGCGATGCCAAGCTGCCGGTTTCGATCTTTTCGATTCAGGAGCGCGGCTCGATTGCGGCGGCGCTGTGCGGGCAGGGGCGTTCGACCCTTGTGACGGTTTGAGCGGTGCTTGATCTTTTGGGGCTAATCCCCCAAGGGAAAAGATCAGGATAACAGACTTGGGCGCTGCGCTTTGGCGCCCGCGGGAAGCATTGAGGAGTTGCGCGCATGAGCGGATACGATCTGGCAGATATCAAGCGGCGCCTGACGGGTGCGGTTTCTGCACTCAAGAACGATCTGGCGTCGCTGCGCACGGGCCGCGCCTCCACCAATATTCTCGACCCGATCGAGGTGGATGCTTACGGCTCCAAGATGCCGCTGGCGCAGGTCGCCACCGTTTCCGCCCCCGAAGCCCGCATGCTTTCGGTGCAGGTGTGGGATCGCGGCATGGTCCACGCTGTCGAGAAGGCGATTCGCGAATCGCCGCTCGGCCTCAACCCGCAGTCCGAGGGGCAGGTGATCCGCATCCGTATGCCGGAGCTGAACGAGCAGCGCCGCAAGGAGATGGTCAAGGCCGCGCACAAGTACGCCGAGGCCGCCCGTGTGGCCGCCCGCCACGTGCGCCGCGATGCCATGGATGTGCTGAAAAAGCTCGAGAAAGACGGCGACATGTCGGAAGACGAGGCCGCCCGCAACTCGACCGATGTGCAAAAAGCGCTCGATGCGATCATCACCGAGATCGACGGACTGCTGGTGCACAAGGAAAAGGAAATCATGCAGGTCTGAGCCGGTTTTCCGGCGTATCCCTTGCGTATTGCGCGTGGGCGAAGCATCCTCTCGCCCACCTTTCCGACACCTCTCGGGCTTGGCCCGGACAAGGATCCACACGTCCATGCAGGGGGTTCCCTCCAAGCGCGATGACGCCGCCGGCAAGGACGGGGCACGCCGTCCCGGTGCCGGGGAGGGGACGCCGCGCCATGTCGCTATCATCATGGACGGCAATGGCCGCTGGGCGACCAAGCGCTCGCTGCCCCGCGTGGCCGGGCACCGTGCCGGCATGGAGGCTGTGCGCCGCGTGGTGCGCGCCGCCGATGCGCGCGGCATCAGCTTTCTGACGCTTTTTTCCTTCTCGACCGAGAACTGGGCCCGTCCCGCCGAGGAAGTCTCCGAGCTGATGGGGCTGCTCAAGTTCTTCATCCGCTCGGATCTGGCGGCGCTCCATCGTCAGAATGTCCGCATCCGCGTCATCGGCGCGCGCGAGGGGCTGGCGCGCGAGATCGTGGCGCTGCTGGATGAAGCCGAGGGGCTGACGCGCGCCAACACCGGCCTGACGCTGGTGATCGCGTTCAATTACGGCGCGCGGGCGGAAATCGCGGCGGCGGCGCGGCACCTGGCTGCTGAGGTGGCTGCCGGTCGGCTGGCGCCGGAAGCGATTACCGAGGGGCTGCTGGGCGAGGCACTGCCGAGCGCCGATATTCCTGATCCCGATCTTCTCATCCGCACCTCCGGCGAGCAGCGGATTTCCAATTTCCTGCTCTGGCAGAGCGCCTATGCCGAGTTCTACTTCACACCCGTGCTGTGGCCGGAGTTCGATGACGCGGCACTGGATGAGGCGCTGAGCGCCTTTGCCGGGCGCAAACGCCGCTTCGGCGGTCTGTGACGGGGTGGCCATGAGTGAGCTGACGGCGCGCATCCTTTCCGCCATTGTTCTGGCGGTAGCTGCCGTTGCCAGCGCCTGGACCGGCGGAACGGTTTTCGCGCTGGTGTGGGCGGCACTCTCGCTGCTGTGCCTGCATGAGTGGCTCTCCATTGTGCGGGGCAAGCCCCATTATGCGCTGTGGGGTCTGGGCGGTGTCGCCTATGTCGCAGCCCTCTATTATGCCGTGCTCACCCTGCGGCAGGATGCGCTCTTCGGGCTTCATTCCATCCTGTTCCTCTTCGCCGTGGTGTGGGGCGCGGATGTCGGCGCCTATTTCGCCGGGCGCGCGATCGGCGGGCCCAAGCTGGCGCCGCGCATCTCGCCCAAGAAGACCTGGGCCGGGTTCGCGGGCGGGCTGGTCACGGCGGCGCTGGCCGGAGCGCTGCTCTTGCAGCTGATGGGTTTGACGCCGAAGCTCTGGCACATCGGTCTGGCGCTGGTGCTCGCGGTGGGGTCTGTGCTCGGCGATCTATTCGAATCCGGCTTCAAGCGCCATTTCGGGGTGAAGGATTCGGGCTCGCTGATCCCCGGTCACGGCGGCTTTCTCGACCGCCTCGATGGCTTCGTCATTGCGGCGGTGATGGCCGCGCTGATCGGCGTGCTGCGCGGGGGCACCCAACAGGCCGCGACCGGACTACTCGCGTTTTAACCATAGCGCCAAAGGTTCCCGGCCGTTGCCTTGTGTTCGCCGCATCGGCGTGTCAACCATGCTTAACAACTTGTGAAGGCAGGCTTGGCTGACCATGCTGGCCTGAGCGGTTGGGCGGGTTCTCCGCTTGCATCTCAGCCCTTTTCAGAGGCCTCGCCGTGACCGCCATTCTTGCCAGCTCGCTTGATCTTGCCTCGACGCTCCTGAGCTATCTCATTCCGTTCTTCTTTGTGCTGGCGCTGGTCGTGTTTGTGCATGAGATGGGGCACTTCCTTGTCGGCCGCTGGTGCGGCGTGCGGGTGGAAACCTTTTCGCTGGGCTTCGGCCCGCGCCTGTTCCGCTTCTATGATCGCCGTGGCACCGAATGGGCGCTCTCGGCGATTCCGCTCGGCGGCTATGTGAAATTCAAGGGCGATTCGAACGCTGCCAGCGTGCCGGATTTCGACGGCGCGGCGAAAATGGCCGAGCCGGATCGCTCGGACAGCTTCCCGCATCAGCCGGTGTGGAAGCGTGCCGCGATTGTGGCGGCGGGGCCTGCCGCCAACTTCATCCTCGCCTTTGTGATCTTCATGGCGAGCTTCATGATCGTCGGCCGCCTCCAGGTGGAGCCGGTGATCGCGCGGATTGCCGAAAACTCCGCGGCCGCCACTGCTGGCTTCCAGCCCGGTGACCGCGTGATCAGCATTGACCGCAATCCTGTGGACAGCTTCGAGGATGTGGCGCGCATCGTTTCCGTGAGCGAGGGGCGCACGCTGTCCTTCGTGGTGGAACGCGGTGGCAAGAGCCTCGATATCACCGGTGCGCCGCAGGTGGTGGAACGCAAGACTGTGATGGGCACCGATCGTCGTCCGGTGATGGGCTTTGTCGGCTCTTCGGACCCCGCCCATTTCTACACCAAGAACTTCAGCCTGGGCGAGGCGGCCCGCGCCTCGAGCGCCGAGATCGTCTTCGTGATTGACCGCACCGCCCATTACATCTCCGGGATTTTCTCGGGCCGCGAGCGTGCGGACCAGCTCTCCGGGCCGACTCGCATCGCCTACATTTCGGGCAAGGTGGCGGAGGCGGGCGTTGCGCCGCTGCTGATGCTGGCGGGGATTCTCTCGATCTCGATCGGGCTTATCAATCTGGTGCCGGTGCCGATGCTCGATGGCGGTCACCTGCTGTTCTATGCCTTTGAAGCGCTTTTCGGCCGCCCGGTGAGCCCGCGTGCGCAGGAAATCAGCTATCGCGTGGGCTTTGCGCTGGTGGTGATGCTGATGCTGTTTTCCACCTGGAATGATATTACCCATCTCACCGGCCTGAGCCGCTGACGGCGGGAAGGCCAAGCGTGGCGGCGACAACACGCTGCTAACCTTTTCGTAAACCCAAAGGATGTTCGCGGTTGCAAAGGTCGCGCTTTGGGCTAGAAGACCAAGTGCAGTCTGGATTCTGATGTCCAGAGTGTGGGGTGTGCACAAGGGGCAGGGCCAGACCCTTCCTTCGTGTGAAAACACAAGACTGAAATTCGGGGTAGGTTGACGGGATGTCTGGATATTCTGCTGGCGGCGGCCATTCTTTCGCTCGGCGCGGCCTTCTTGCACTCGCTCTCCTGTCCTCCACGGCCGTGGCGGCTTTCGCCCAATCGGTGACGGTGGTTGGCAACAAGCGTGTCGAGACGGAGACGATTCGTTCCTTCGTGACGCTGGCGCCCGGTGAGTCCTACACCGCCGCCCGTATCGATCAGGCCATCAAGGATCTGTTTGCGACCGGTCTCTTCTCCGATGTGCGCGTCTCTCGCTCGGGTTCGGGCGTGGTTGTGCGCGTTGTCGAGAACAATCAGGTCAATCGCGTCAGCTTCCAGGGTAACTCCAAGATCAAGACCGAAGCGCTGGTCGGTGAAGTGCAGACCCGCTCGCGCGGTGCCTTCAGCCAGTCGATCATTGATCAGGACGTGGCGCGTATCCGCGAAATCTATCAGCGTTCGGGCCGCGCCGGTGCGCGTGTCGAGGCTCTCGTGAGCCCCTCGGGCGATGGCCGCTCGGATGTCGTCTTCAAGATCGATGAAGGTTCCAAGACCGGCGTCGAACGTATCGTGTTCCAGGGCAACAACGCTTTTTCGGCGTGGAAGCTCAAGGGCGTGATGCAGACCACCGAATCGAACTTCATGAGCTTCCTCAAGAGCTCGGACATCTATGACGCCAACCGCGTCGCGGCTGACCTTGAAGCGATCCGGCGCCTGTACCTCAAGAACGGTTACGCCGACTTCCGTATCGTTTCCTCGAACGCCGAGCTGAACCCGGATGGCAAGGGCTACACCCTGACCATCGCGATGGACGAAGGTGCCCGTTACACGGTTTCCAGCGTTGAAGTCGATTCGCGCGTTCGTGATGTGGATGTGGCGCGTCTGCGCTCGCAGGTCCGCACCGGTGTGGGTGACGTTTACAGCGCCGAGGAAGTCGAGAAGTCGGTCGACAACATCGCGCGTGAAGTCTCCAAGAGCGGCTACGCCTTCGCGCAGATCCGTCCGAAGGGGGATCGCGATCCGGTCAACAAGACCCTGCGCATCGTCTACTCGGTCGAGGAAGGTCCGCGCGTTTACGTCGAGCGTATCGTCGTGCGCGGCAATACCCGTACCCGCGATTACGTTGTCCGCCGTGAGTTCGATATCGGCGAAGGCGATGCCTACAACAAGGCGATCATCGACCGCGCCGAGCGCCGCCTGCGCAACCTCGGGTTCTTCAAGACGGTCCGTATCACCAACGAGCCGGGCTCCGCGCCGGATCGCGTTGTCGTGAACGTGGATGTCGAGGATCAGGCCACCGGTTCGTTCTCGGTGTCGGGCGGCTATTCGACGACCGAAGGCTTCCTCGCCGAAGTTTCGGTGCAGGAAACCAACTTCGGCGGTCGTGGCCAGTATGCGCGCGTTGCCGTTTCCAACGGCCAGAAGTCGCGCGGTGCCGAGCTTTCGTTCACCGAGCCGTTCTTCATGGATCAGCGCATCGCGGCGGGCTTCGATATCTTCACGAAGTTCTCGGACTCGACCGATTACGCCCGCTACCGCTCGCGTAACACCGGTTTCACGCTGCGCGCCGGCGTGCCGATCACCGAGGAATTCTCGATCGGTACCCGTTACAGCCTCTATTCGCAGCGCATCTCGATCCCGAACTCGGGCACGAGGATGTACAATAACTGCGCGGTCGGTGCCTCGGCTATCGACCCGTGTATTGCGGATGGCGAAGCCTCCGTTGCGCTCAAGGAAGCGGCGGGCACCACCGTCACCTCGCTTGTGGGCATGACCTTCGCCTACAACACGCTCGACAACAACAAGGATCCCACGAAGGGCATCTATGCCGAACTGAAGCCGGAAGTGGCGGGTGTCGGCGGCGATTCGCGCTTCGTGCGCGCCGTGGCCTCCGCCCGTTACTATCATCCGCTGACCGATGATTTCATCGGTATGCTGAAGATCCAGGGCGGTCACATGGCAGCGCTGGGCGGCAACAAGCTGCGCGTGCTGGATCACTTCTACATGGGTCCTGATCTGGTTCGCGGTTTCGCTCCGTCGGGTATCGGCCCGCGTGACCGTAACGGCGATGCCGGCGCCAACGCGCTGGGCGGCACCACCTATTTCGGTGGTACTGCGGAAGTCACCTTCCCGATCTTCGGTATCCCGCGTGAGTTGGGCCTGCGCGGCGCGGTCTTTGCCGATGCCGGTACGCTCTTCGGCTATCGCGGCAAGAAGTGGATCGATCTGAACAAGAACGGTGTTCAGGATTGCCCGGCTGGTGCCGCTGTGACCGAGTGCCTCTCGGTGCGTGACGAGAGCAAGCTGCGTTCCTCGATCGGTGCCGGTCTGCTCTGGGCCTCGCCGCTTGGTCCGATCCGCTTCGACTACGCCTATGCGCTCACCCGCGTGAAGGGTGCGACCACGGGCGGCGACCGTACGCAGGCCTTCCGCTTTTCGGGCGGTGCGTCCTTCTGATTGCGGCTCTCGCAGCATGAAATCTTGCAATGGCGGGGCAATGCCCCGCCATTCGATTTGAAGGGAGCTTTTTCCCATGTCCCAGCCCCGTTTTTTCCCCGCGCCGATGCCGCTCACGCTTGAGGCGCTCTGTGCCGCAACTGGTGCGAGCCTTCTGAACCCGGAGCATGCCAGCCGCGAGGTTTTCGGCATTGCACCGCTCGAAGGCGCCGGCGAGGGTACGTTGAGCTTCCTCGACAACGCCAAGTATGCCGACCATGCCGCCACGACGGGCGCGACGGCCTGCTTCATGGCGGAGAAGTTCAAGGACAAGCTTGCCCCGAGCTGTGCCGCCCTGATTTCCCGTGAGCCCTATCGCGCGTTTGCCAAGGCGGCAGCGCTGCTGTTTCCGACCTCTGTGCGTCCGCAGTCGGTCTTCGGCGGCACAGGCATTTCGCCGGGCGCTTATGTGCATCCCGAGGCGCGGCTGGAGCCGGGCGTGACCGTGGACCCCGGTGCCGTGATCGGTCCGCGCGCGGAAATCGGGCGTGGAACGCTGATCGGCGCGGGTGCGGTGATCGGACCGGATGTGCGGATCGGGCGCGATTGCGCCATCGGCCCGCAGGCGACCTTGACCCATGCGCTGCTGGGCAACCGCGTGATCGTGCACCCCGGTGCCCGCATCGGGCAGGATGGTTTCGGTTTTGCGATGGGGCCGATGGGGCATCTCAAGGTGCCACAGATCGGTCGCGTCATCCTTCAGGACGATGTCGATATCGGTGCCAACACCACCATCGATCGCGGCGCGAACCGCGACACCGTTGTGGGCGAGGGGTCGAAGATCGATAATCTCGTCCAGATCGGGCATAATGTTCAGATCGGGCGCCACTGCGTCATTGTCGGGCAGGTCGGCATTTCCGGCTCCACCGTGCTGGAAGACTATGTTGTGCTCGCCGGGCAGGTGGGTGTTGCCGGGCATCTGCGCATCGGCATGGCGGCGCAGGTTGGCGCCAAATCCGGCGTCATGACCTCCATTCCGGCGGGAGCCAAATTCTTCGGCATTCCCGCCAAATCGGCCAAGGCGCATTTCCGCGAGGTTGCGGTCTTGTCCAAGCTCGCGCAAAGAGGCGGCACATCCGGCGATAACGCCGAGTGAGCGCCACATAACAGGGATAGGGGCCGCATCGCGGCGAAAAGACAAGGGTTTTCGGGATGAGCGAAGAGACGAAAACGGGCATCTCCTCTCTGGATATCATGAAGCTGCTGGAGTGCCTGCCGCACCGCTATCCGTTTCTGCTGGTCGACAAGATCACAGAAATGCGCGGCACGGATTACATCCTGGGCGTGAAGAACGTCACCTTCAACGAGCCGCATTTTCAGGGGCATTTCCCCTCAGCGCCTGTGATGCCGGGCGTTCTGATCATCGAGGGTATGGCGCAGACGGCGGGTGCGGCCTGCGTGGCCTCCGGTGACGCCGGCGGCAAGGCGAAGGTCGTCTATTTCATGACCGTCGACAAGTGCAAGTTCCGCAAGCCGGTGGTGCCGGGGGACGTTCTTGAGTACCACATGACGCGCATCAATCGCCGCCGCAACATGTGGTGGTTCAAAGGTGAGGCCAAGGTCGATGGCCAGCTCGTGGCCGAAGCCGAGGTGTCGGCCATGGTCGTGGTCGAGTAAGCGCATGGCAAACCAGATTCATCCCTCTGCCGTCATCGAACCCGGCGCCAAGCTGGGCGATGGCGTTATCATTGGTCCCTTCACCTATGTCGGCGCGGGCGTCACGCTGGGCGACGGCGTGGAACTCAAGAACCACGTCTCGGTGATGGGCAACACCACCATTGGCGAGAAGACGCGGGTTTTCCCGTTTGCCTCGCTGGGGGCTGAGCCGCAGGATCTGAAATACCGGGGCGAGGCTTCTACCCTGGTGATCGGCGCGCGCTGCGCGATCCGTGAAGGCGTGACCATGAACCCCGGCACAGCCGGCGGGCGCATGACAACCGAGGTCGGGGATGATTGCACTTTCCTCGCCAATTCCCACGTCGGACATGATTGCAAGGTCGGCAACCACGTCATCCTTTCCAACAACGTCATGCTCGCCGGGCATGTCACGGTGGGCAATTACGTGATCTTCGGCGGTGGTTCGGCGGCGATCCAGTTCTCGCGTGTGGGCGATCATGCGTTCGTCGGCGGGCTGTCCGGTATCGAAAACGACCTCATTCCCTACGGTCTCGCCATGGGCAACCGTGCGCATCTTGCGGGTCTCAATCTCGTTGGCCTCAAGCGTCGCGGATTTGACCGCGAGGTGATCCACGATCTGCGTCGTGCGTGGCGATTGCTCTTCGCGCCGGAGGGCACGCTCAAGGAGCGTATGGAAGACGTCGCGCTGGAGTTTCCCAGCCAGCCGCAAGTGCATGAGATTCTTGATTTCATCCGCGACGGGGGCGAACGTTCGATCTGCACCCCCAGCGAGAGCGCATGAGCGGGCGGCTGCGCCTCGGGATCGTCGCGGGGGAAGCCTCCGGCGATTCGCTCGGGGCGCATCTCATCGAGGCGCTCAAGGCGCGCGG
>JAIUNQ010000095.1 GCA_020161475.1 Pseudomonadota bacterium
GGGCGGCAATACGGTCGCAAATGCCCGCCAGCGAGTCGAGGTCGTGGGTTACCATGAAGACCGTAAGGCCCAAAGTTTTCTGCAATGTGGCAATCAGGTCGTCGAATTCCTGCGCGCCGATCGGATCAAGCCCCGAGGTCGGCTCATCGAGGAACAGGATTTCCGGGTCGAGCGCCAGTGCACGCGCCAGCGCCGCACGCTTGATCATGCCGCCGGAAAGTTCGGAGGGCAGGCGCTCGGCGGCTTCGGGCTTCAGGCCCACCAGCTTGAGCTTCACCATGGCCATCTCGTCGAGCAGTTCCTCGGAGAAATCGAGGTACTCGCGCATGGGAAACTGGATATTCTGCTTCACGGTGAGTGAGGAAAACAGCGCCCCCTGCTGATAGAGAATGCCCCAGCGGCGCTCGATCTGGCGGCGCTGGGTGATGTTGAGACTGTCGGAATCCACGCCGAACAGTTCAATCGTGCCGCGCTTCTTCTCGATCAGGCCGACAATCGTGCGTAACAGCACCGATTTGCCGGTGCCGGACGCGCCGACAACGCCTAAGATTTCGCCCCGCTTCACATCGAGATTCAGTCCGTTATTGATCAGGCGCGAGCCAAAACCCACGGCAAGGTCGCGCACGCGGATGATCGGCGCGCCGGGCGGCACAGTGGGGTGGAAATTCCGGTCGTCTTTACGCGACATCCCCCACCCTCAGTAATTGATGGCCGCGAAGAACATGGCGAACAGCCCGTCCACCACGATCACGACGAAAATGGATTTGACCACCGAAGCCGTGGTGTGAACGCCCAGCGATTCCGCCGAACCACGCACGGCAAAGCCCTCGATACAGGCGATCAACCCGATGACCAGCGCCATGAACGGCGCCTTGATCATGCCCACGAGGAAGGTGTTCATACCGATAGCGCCCTGCAGGCGCGAGAAGAACACATCCGCGCTCACCCCGCCATAGATGAAGGCGACCACCGCGCCCCCCGCAATCCCCGCCATGGAGGCAAGGAACGTCAGCAGCGGCAGCGCGATGATCAGCGCCAGAATGCGCGGCACCACCAGCACTTCGAGCGGGTCCAGCCCCATGGTTTGCAGGGCATCCACCTCCTCGCGCATCTTCATCGAACCGAGTTCCGCCGTGAACGAGGAGCCCGAGCGCCCCGCAATCATGATGGCGGTGAGCAGCACCGCGAGTTCACGCAGCACCAGAATACCAAGCAGATCGGCCACGAAATGCACCGTGCCGAAGGTTCTGAGCTGGAAGATGGATTGCTGGGCGATGATCGCCCCGACCAAAAACGAGATCAGTGTGACAATCGGCACGCCGCGCAGGCCCACGCGTTCGAGCTGGTTCACCACCGCCGGCAGGCGCAGGCGCGAGCGCCCCGTCACGAGCCGCCCCATCGCCAGCATCACGGCCCCGAGAAAGGCGACGCCGTCCAGAAAATCGCGCCCCGCATTGACCACCGCCTCGCCGATGTCCGCCAGCAGCGAGAAGGCGGAAACACCCTCCGGACGTGGCTCCACGTGGGGCGGTGTTTCGCTCACCTCGGCCACCAGCGTTTCCGCCGCCGTGGACAGCCCGGTGATGGTGACGACGCGGTTTTCGGCTTCGAGCTGGCGTCGCAGCTTGGTGAGCAGATAGGCACCCAGAGTATCGAGCGATTCGATCCCCTGCCCGTTCAGGCGCAGCGCGCGCGCCGAAGGGCGGAAAGAGGCCACCAGCGCCTCAAGCGCAGGTGATTCGGCGGCGACCCAATCCCCGGTCAGCTCCACCGTCGCATCACCGGCTGCCCCGGGCACAATTTTCGCGCTGGGCGCCGCCATGAACAACTACTGCCTGATGAAATGCCGCCTGCAAACCTGCTCCATTTTGAATTAGCACCCCCTTCGGCCCAGCATCAAGCGCCGTGCCGCACCAAGGGGAAAAGCCGAAAATATCACTTTCATTTCAAGTGAGTCACACTGGTTAACAAGGCGTTTACTATTTTCGGTGACCATCCGCCCGAGATTGGCGCCCAGAAGAGGGGCGGAGGCACAGCATGTCATCATTGATCCTCAGCCCCGGCACAGATGAGGAAGCCTACGCGCAGATCGAAGCTGCGGTGATGGAAACGGCGCGCGGACGCTGGTTTCTGGCCGAATTCGCCCGCCGCAACCGCCACGCGGAAACCACTGCCGTGCTCAGCGCCATTGAGCGGCTGCAGGAGACCATTGCGAATCGCCCCGTGACCGCGAATGTCGCGGTGGTGCCGGCGGCTCCTGCCGGCGCGGATGAGCGCCTGCACAACGAAATCCTCGATATGGCCCGTGCCATCTCCGCCATGCAGCGTGAGATTCAGGCGATTAGCGCCAATGGCGCCACCACCACCACCCATGTCTCCTCGGCCGATGATCTGGATGACGTGGTGCACACCACCGAGCAGGCGACCACCACGATTCTCGCCGCCGCCGAGCGCGTTCAGGAGTTCGCCTGGACCCTGCGTGAGAACGCGGGCAACGCGGATGATTGCGACCTGCTCGATCAATGCGCGACCGAGATCTACACGGCCTGCGGCTTCCAGGACCTGACCGCCCAGCGCATCGTCAAGGTCGTTGAGGTTCTGCGCTTCATCGACAAGCGCATCAAGGCGCTGCTGGTCGAGCATGATCTCGCCGAGGATTTCACCGCCGATGAGGCGATGATCGCGGAATTCACCGAAGCGCCCCCCGCCAAGACCGACGATGTCTGGATGAGCGAAGCGCATCAGGCGGAAATCGACGACACCTTCGCCTTCTTCGAGCCCGCCGCCGAGATGCCCGAACCCACCATGGTCGGCGCGGATCTGCTGGCGCTGGAGGAGGAAGCCCCCGCGCCGGTGGCCAAGAAGCCGCGCAAGGCCAAGGCCGTGCCCGCGGCCGAAGATGCGGACATCGTAGAGCCGGTGACGCTCGCTGCCGATCCTTATGCCGAGATGACCACCACCGAGAAGCTGCGCGCCTTCCGCTGAGTTACGGCGCGGAGGCTTCCGCGACCGTCAGATTGGCAAGGAACTGGCGCGCGCTTTCGCGCCAGGAGAACTGCGCGGCATGGGCGCGTGCAACAGCGCGTGGCACCTGAAGCGCCTTGCGCACCGCAGCGGCCAGATCCTCGTCCAGCGCGCCCGCCGGTCCCACGGCATCAATCGGCCCCATCACCGGGTATGCCGCCACCGGCAGTCCGGACGCCATGGCTTCGAGCAGCACAATGCCGAAGGTATCGGTGCGGCTGGGAAACACAAAGCAATCGGCCGCCGCATAGCAATCCGCCAGCGCTTCGCCGGTTTTCAGGCCCAGAAAACGCGCCTCGGGGAACCGCTTCTCGAGCGAAGCCCGCGCCGGACCATCGCCCACAACAACCTTGGTGCCCGGCACATCGAGCGCGAGAAAAGCCTCGATGTTCTTTTCCACCGCAACACGTCCGACATACAGCAGGATCGGGCCTTCGAAGTCGAAGCGGAACGTGCGGTCCGGACGATAAAGGTCGAGATCGACCCCGCGCCCCCAGCGCCGCAGATTGGCAAACCCCCGCGCTTCAAGGTCTGCGGCAAGGCTGGGTGTGGAAACCATGCACCCCGCCCCGGCGTTGTGGAACCGGCGCAGCCAGGCATAGGTCAGGCGCTCCGGCACCGGCAGGCGCGCGGCCAGATATTCCGGAAACCGCGTGTGGTAGGAAGTGGTGAAGGCCATGCCGCGCTTGAGCGCATGGCGCCGCGCCAGAAAACCAATCGGCCCCTCGGTCGCAATATGCAGATGCTGCGCCTGCGCTTCATCAATCGCCCGCCCGATCGCACCGGGGCTGGCCAACGCCAGCCGGATCTCGGGATACCCCGGCATGGGCAGCGTCCTGAACCGCTCCGGTGCCAGAAAGGTCAGCTCCGCGCCCAGCGCCGCCGCCTCGCGCGCAACATTCTCGAAGGAGCGCACAACACCATTGACCTGCGGATGCCACGCATCCGTTGCCACCAGAACCCGCATGGCAGAACTCATTCGGCGGCGCTCAGGAGCGGTGTTTGACCCTGCGGTGCCAAGGCGCGCTCACGCTGTTCCTGAGCCCAATACACCAGCGACAGTTCCCCGGAGAAATCCTCGACCAGCGCGGTGCAGCTTTCCACCCAGTCCCCGGTGTTGGCGTAGCGCGTGCCGAAATTGTCGTGCAGCGCGGCGGCATGAATATGCCCGCAAATGATGCCATCCACCTTCAGACGCTTGGCTTCGCTCGCCAGCACTTCCTCGAAGCGGGAGATGAAATTGACCGCATTCTTGACCTTGGCTTTCGCCCAGCCGGAGAGCGACCAATAGGGAAAGCCCATCTTGCGGCGCAGCCGGTTGACCACGGTGTTGACGCCCAGCGCGAGCGTGTAGGCCCCGTCGCCCACGAACGCGAGCCATTTGGCGTGGCGCACCACCATGTCGAACTGATCGCCATGTATCACGAGATAGCGCTTGCCGTTGGCCGCGATATGGACAACCCGGTCCAGCACCTCGATGCCGCCGAACGCGGTGCCGCAATAATCGCGCAGGAACTCATCGTGATTGCCGGGCAGGTAGACGATTCGCGTGCCCTTGCGCACCTTGCGCAGCAGCTTCTGTACCACATCGTTATGCGCCTGCGGCCAGTGCCAGCGCTGCTTGAGCCGCCAGCCATCCACGATGTCGCCGACGAGATAGATCATGTCCGCGTCATAAACCTTCAGGAATTCCAGCAGCTGCTCGGCCTGCGATCCGCGTGTGCCGAGATGCAGGTCGGAGATGAAAAGGCTCCGCACCCGGATGCTTCCCGCTTCAGTTCCTTGCGTCATCTGCGCCATGGCCCGCGCCTTTTTCAGCCCTGTTCCTAGAGGGCTGAATGCTGTTGCCGCGTGACACGGTGATGACAGGATAGGCTTTTCAGGCCGCACCAGGATTTTTCCCCCCGCTGATCTTGCGTTGTCTTGCCACGGGCCTACCCTTCCGGCTCACGACGAATCCGGTCCCCATGTCAGCTCCTGCCACGCATCTTTCGCGCCCTCTCGTGGGCATTGCCTTCAAGCTCGGCTCGGCCTTCTCGTTTTCCTGCATGGGGGCCTGCGTCAAAATGGCATCCAGCGTCTCCGGCCCCACGCATTTTCCGGTGGGTGAAATTGTTTTCGCGCGCTCCTTTTTTGCGCTCATTCCCCTGTTCGTATGGCTGGCCGCCACGGGGGCGCTCAGCTCCGCCTTCGTCACCGAGAATCGCATGGGGCATATCCGGCGCGGTATCGTGGGTTCGCTCGGCATGGGGTTCGGCTTTGCCGGCCTCGCGTACCTGCCCCTGCCCGATGCCACCGCCATTTCCTTTGCCGCACCGCTCTTCTCCACCGTGCTCGCCGCGCTGGTGCTGGGCGAGGTCGTGCGCCTCTTCCGCTGGAGCGCCGTGCTGGTCGGCTTTGTCGGCGTCATCGTGATGCTCTGGCCGCACCTGAGCGCCGAGGCGCTGATGACAGATGGCGGAACCGAGCGCGCAAGAGGCGCTGCCTTCGGGCTGGCCGGCGCTCTGGCGGCTGCTTTCGCGCTCATCGAGGTGCGCAAGCTCACATGGTCGGAAACCACGGGCGCGATTGTGCTGCACTTTTCGCTGCTCACCACGGTGCTCGGCGTGCTCTCGCTGCTCGGCGGGGCGATCGCGCCCGATTACGCTTGGGTGAAGCCGGATGGAAAGCAGGCGCTGTTCCTGCTGTTGACCGGCATTTCCGGCGGCTTCGGGCAGATCTTCCTCACCGAAGCCTATCGCCGCGCCCCGGCCTCGCTGGTGGCCCCCTTTGATTACACCGCCATGATTTTCGCGATCCTCTGGGGGTATATGCTCTTCGGCGATTGGCCGGAGCCGCTGGTGCTTCTGGGTGCGGGCATTGTCGCGGCCTCCGGCATTGCCGTGATCTGGCGCGAGCGAGCGCTCAACATCAACCGCGGCAAGGATGCCAGTGCCGGCCCCAGCCGGTCCCTGTAAGTTCGGCTTTTGCACCAAGGAGAGATCCGCCATGGCAGCGCCCATTGCTCTCACCATTGCAGGCTCGGATTCCGGCGGCGGCGCCGGCATTCAAGCCGATCTGAAAACCTTCTCGGCGCTGGGGGTCTATGGCGCGAGTGTCATCACGGCGCTCACCGCGCAGAATACTCTGGGCGTTCAGGGTATCCATGATGTGCCGCCCGAGTTTGTCGGCCAGCAGATTCGCTCCGTCCTGTTCGATCTCGCCGTCAAAGCCATCAAGATCGGGATGTTGTCGGTGCCCGCCACCATCGACGCTGTGGTGGACGGTATTGCCAATTTCGATGGCCCGGTTGTCTTCGATCCGGTGATGGTCGCCGCAAGTGGAGACAGCCTGCTCAGCGAAAACGCCATCGGCGCGCTCAAAACCAAACTGATTCCGCGCGCGCATCTGCTCACCCCCAACCTGCCGGAGGCGGCGCGTTTGCTCGGCGTGACGGTGGCGAAGGATGAGGCCGACATGGAAGCGCAGGGGCGCGCCCTGCTCGCGCTTGGCCCGAAAGCTGTGCTGGTCAAAGGCGGGCATGGCGAGGGCGCGGAAGCCGTGGATCTGCTGGTGAGCGCGCAGGGCGTCGCCCGTTTCGCCATGCCGCGCATCCCCTCGCGCAATGCGCATGGCACCGGCTGCACGCTTTCTTCCGCGATTGCGGCAGGGCTCGCCAAGGGATTGCCGCTGGATGAATCCGTCAGCGCGGCGAAAACCTATGTCCATGCCGCCATCGCCGCAGCAGACCGGCTCGATGTCGGCCACGGCCATGGCCCCACGCATCATTTCCATGCGTGGTGGTAACCCGGCCCAATAACATTCCTATGAGACGTTGAGGGCTTACTCCAACGGGGCCAGTTCGACGGTCAAACCATCGAACAGCGCCTCCTGCCACAGGATCTGGCAGGCGAGCCTTGAATTGTCGCGCGCATGCATCAGGTGGTCGAGCTGCCATTGCTCCGGCTCGCTGATCGGGCCGAGCACGCCCAGATGCTCAGCCCCGACATAAACATGACAGGTGCCGCAGGCCGCCGCCCCCCCGCAGGTGGCAGCCACGGGCAACTCCGCCGCGCGCAGGATCTCCATCAGCGAGAGGCCATTCACCCCCGGCAGAACGCGATAGCGCCCGTCACGATCGCACACGAACAGGCGGCCATCGCCCGCTTCAAGGTCAGGAAGTTCCGGTTCACCAAGCATGGCGAGGGCTTAGCCGGAACGCTTGCGCCGGGCCTTGCGCTGGGGCAAAGTTCGGATCAAAGAACGAATTCGTAGTTTTTATGAAACGCTGAACCCGCGGGGACGAGAGAGGCCATGCAGGACAAGGAAAAGCCGCGCGAGCTGGAAGCCGGGGCTCAGGCGCTTTCCGGCCAGTTGGGCAAGACCATTCAGCGTCTGCGCAAGGCCTACAACCTCTCGCTCTCGGAACTCGCGGAGCAATCGGGCGTCGCGAAATCGATCATCAGCCAGATCGAGCGTAATGAGACCAACCCGACGCTGGCCACCATCTGGCGGCTGAGCCAGGCGCTCGATGTCTCGATCGAGCGTTTTCTCGTCTCCTCCGACGAAGCCCCCTTCATCGAGAAGACCGGCAAGGGCGATACCCCCATGCTGCTCTCCGATGACGGCAAGATGCGTCTGGCGATCATCGGCTGGCTGAAGACCGTGGAATGGCTGCAATGGTATGATGTGCAGGCCGAACCGGGTGCCGTGCTCGACTCCGACCCGCACCAGCGCGGCTCGGTCGAAAACCTTTCGGTCGTCTCGGGGGTCTTCGAGGTCGAGGTCGCGGGCGTGATCGAAACTGTTCGCGCAGGCGAATCCGTCCGTTATCGCTGCGACCGCCCGCATTCGATCCGCTGCATCTCGGAGGAGCCCGGCCGCGCGATCATGGTGGTGATCCTCAAAGCGGCGGTTATGGAGTAAACATAGGGTTCTCAGAAAAAGTGGGAACCGGTTTTTCGCAGAGAACCCGTCAAACTGAAAACCCCATAGGGTTCTAGGAAAAAGTATGACCCGCGAAGGCGGCTCAGAAGAGCCGCCCGCCTGCCAGAACAATCCCGCCGAAGACGATGACCAGCGCCGCAGCAAAGGCGATCACCGCGCGCAGCGTCACATTGGCCGGAATGACGGCCTCCATCTCATCCTCATAAACCTTGGCGGGCTTGGTGCCCTTGGCCATGGCGCGGATGAGCGGATCTTTCGCCAGCACGCCGTAGAGAATATTGGCGGTGACATGCGCCAGCACGAGAATCTGGATGATCTTGAAGCCGCGAATGTGCCACTTGGTCACCTGATTGGCGGTATCATCCTCGATCAGACGCTTGAGCGGCCCGGCCACCAGTTCGTTGTGCTCCAGCGTGAAAAGACCCAGCAGGCCTTGCGCGAACACCGCCACCAGCAGCGCCAGCACCATCATCGTGCCAAGCGGATTGTGCCCGAGAAAGGCGCGCTTGCGGCCCGAGATGAAATCCCGCGCATAGCCCAGCACGAACACCGGCCCGTGCACGAAGTGGCTGAACCGTGCAGTGGAGGACCCGGCAAAGCCCCAGATGAGGCGGAAAACAATCAGCACCAGAACGAAATAGCCGTTCCAGCGGTGCCAGACGAGCAGGTTATCCCCCAGCTTATGCGCAAACTCGAAGCTCGCCCAAGCGGAGACAATGGCTGTGACCAGCAGCCAGTGAAAGGCGCGCGTAGGCCAATCCCACACGCGCACCTCGGTCTTCGCGATCGCGCTCATCAGAGCCGATCAGTTGTTCTTCTGGCGGAAGTCGTTGTGGCAGGCGCCGCAGTTGCCCAGAACCTTCGGGGCTTCGGCCTTGAACGAGGCTTCGTCCTTGATCGCCGGAATGGCAGCCGCCACGGCGGCATCAAGCTTGGTGAAAATGGCGTCGAACTTGGCCTTATCCGACCAGATCGCCGGAAGAGCCTTGGTCTCGCCGCCTTCCTTCGAATCGGCCGGGAAGAGCTTGGCAACCTTCTGGTTGTTCTCGGCAATGGTCTTCAGGCCGGCCTGAACCTTGGCGAGATCGAAGGCCTCTTCACCACGCATCACCTTGCCCATCGGGCCAGCCGCGCCGCCCATGGCCTTGAACAGCTCCTTGCGCTGCTTGATGACATCAGCGTTCTGGGCAATGGCAACGCCCGAAGCGAGGGCGAGAAGCGAGGCGAGCACAACAGCACGGCGCATGAAGAATCCTTTCAAATGGCAATGAACCGGAAAATCCGGTTCGCGAGGCGGAAAGTCCCGATTTGGGCAGCCCCTGTCTAGCGATCAATCATTGCTACAATGCAAAGGATTCCCGCTGTCACGTTTGCGTGAGAACAGCGTTATACCCGCGAAACAGTGTTTTGCAGGCGGAAAGACGG
>JAIUNQ010000096.1 GCA_020161475.1 Pseudomonadota bacterium
GGCACCGGCTCTTCGGTGGTGCTGGAATCCTCCGACAACTCCACCGGCTTCACGATCGACGGGCTCACCTCGCAGGCCGTGATGACGCAGCTTTCGGGCATGTCCTCGCCCTATGACGGCACCAACGGCGCCGCCGCCAACTCGCGCTTTGTTGCCGGCACCTCGACGCCTTCGGGCTTTGGCGGCTCCAATCCGGAAGGGCTGCGCTTCGGCCTCGGCGGCATCGTCAATTCGGCCTCGACCTTCGCAGGCTCTTCGGTGCCGGCGGGTTCCTCGATCACCTTCCTGGGGTCGGATGGCGTGGCGCGCACCTGGTCCACCACCGCCGCCAAGAACCTCGACACGGTGCTCGCGGAAATCAACTCGCTCAATGCGGGGGTGAAGGCGGAGTTCGTGCAGACCGCCGCCGGCCAGTACCGCGTCTCGATGCGCAACCTCAACGGCAGCGCCATGACCGTGTTGAACGGAACCGGGGCCTTCGACTCCAACACCGGCCTGTCCCGCTTCAACACCACCTCCGGCGCACCCGTGGTGACAGGGACACCCGTGGCAGGCTCGACAAACAGCGCGACAGCCCTGCTGGAGGGCCAGAATTACGAGAGTTACAAGACCGAAATCACGTCACTGATTACCAACAACGTGACACAGCAGGGGAGAAACCTGCTCACCGGCCAGAATGTCTCGATCATCCTGAACGAGTTCTCGGCCAACGCCATCACCGTCTCCGGTGCCGCAACTTCGGTGACCGGCAACCTCGGGCTGATCACGCTGGGCACCAACTGGTCCACCTCCAGCAACATTCAGGCTTCACAGACTCAGGTGAAGGCCGCCATGCAGATCATCAACACCTTGCAGGCGCAGTTCGGCACCTATTCCTCCTTCGTCAAGGAGCGCTACGACCTCAACCAGTCCTTCTCCTCGGAACTCAAATCGCTGGGAGACGATCTGGTGGCGACCGATGTCGCCGAGGAATCCGCCAAGCTGACAGCCCTTCAGACACAGCAGCAATTCGCCGTGCAGGCCTTCTCGGCGGGGGCCGCCAACGCCCAGTCCCTGCTCAAGCTTCTGGGCTGAAAACGGCCCGAAACCAGCCTTGAAAACCCCTTTCAGAAGGCGGCGCAGCAGCGTCGCCTTTTTGTTTTAAAAGGACTTTTGTCCTTAAGGAAAGCATTAACGTTACCAATTGATTTCTCGTTTACCAAAGCAAAAACAACGAGATAGCTCGCCAATCAAATTAAGACTCGCTTAGAGGTCGGGGCTGCACCTTCCCCCCATCGAGGACCGGCACACGCTGCCAGGCGCTTCGTGACTATCGGCCAGGATGGCCGTCCACTTGCAACAGAAGGTGCAAACATGCCTGTCGTTTTCAATGCCGCCACTGCGGCCAACGTCAACATTCTCCGCGAAACCAACCAGCTCTTCCAGACCTCGCAGAAGCGCGTTGCCACTGGCAAGAACATCTTCAGCGCCTCGGATGAAGCCACCCGCTTCACCATGTCGCAGTCGATGCTGAGCCGCTCGAAGAACCTTGACTCGGTCAACTCGAACATCTCGACCGCTCTCAAGTCGATCGAATCCACCGACAAGACCCTCACCCAGATCCGCAATCTGCTCAGCCAGATGAACGACATGGCGACCCGCGCGCTCAACGCCGGTGCTCCGACCACTGTTTCGGCCGTTGGCGGCACGGGTGCCGGCATTCTGGAAACCACCTCGGTGACCGGTGGTTCGTCCAACGCCAAGCTGTCCATCACCTCGGACAACGGCAAGAACTTCACCTACACCTTCAACTCCACCAACACCAACTGGGGCCAGGTTGCCCAGGCGCTGAACGCCGCCAACATCGGCGTCACCATGCGCTTCCAGGCCAACGGCACCGGTTCGCAGCTGGTCCTCGAGTCCTCGGACAACTCGACCGGCTTCACGATCGACAGCTCCAGCTCGCAGTCGGTGATGAACCAGCTCGGCACGGCTCTGCAGTCTGCCTATGATGGCACCTACAACGCCTCGCACTTCGTCAACGGCACCTCGACCCCGTCGGGCTTCGGCGGTACCGTTCCGGATGGCATGCGCTTCGGCCTCGGCGGCCGCGTGACCACGGCAACCTTCACCGCTTCTTCGGTTGCGGCCGGTACGTCGCTCTCGTTCCTCGGCTCGGACGGCATTGCCCGCACCTGGTCGACCGCCACCGCGAAGAACCTTGATGCTGTCATCTCGGAAATCAACGCGATGGACGCCGGTGTGAAGGCCGAAGTCATCCCGGCCGGCGGCTCCAACATGCGCCTCGCCCTGCGCAACACCTCGGGTGGCTCCATGACCGTTCTGAACGGTACCGGCGCCTTCGACTCGAGCGCAGCCGGCAACATGAAGTTCAACACGACGATCGGTCAGCCGGTGGTTGTGGGCAACCCGGTGGCAGGTTCCACGAACGCTGCAACGGCGCTGCTGGAAGGCAAGAACTTCGAGAACTACAAGCTCGAAATCACGTCGCTGATCAACAACAACGTGACCCAGTCGGGCCGTAACCTGCTCACCGGGCAGAACGTCTCGATCATCCTGAACGAGTTCTCGGCCAACGCGATCACGGTCTCGGGCGTCTCCACCTCGGTGGGTGGCAACCTGGCCCTGACCACGCTGGGTACCAACTGGAACACCTCGGCCAACATCACCTCGTCGCAGACCCAGGTGAAGGCCGCCATGCAGACCGTTGATCGTCTGCAGGCCCAGTTCGGCACCTACTCCTCCTTCGTGAAGGAGCGCTTCGACATGAACCAGTCCTTCTCGTCCGAGCTGAAGTCGCTCGGCGACGATCTGGTCGCGGCGGATGTGGCGGAAGAGTCGGCCAAGCTGACCGCTCTGCAGACCCAGCAGCAGTTTGCGGTTCAGGCCTTCTCGGCCGGCTCGCAGAATGCTCAGGCCCTGCTCCGCCTGCTCGGCTAATTGCCAGCAGCACGCTGAGGAAACTTCGGAGCGGCGGGGAAACCCGCCGCTCCTTTTTTGTGCCTGCGCCTCTGCGGGCCATCGCCAGCCTTGCCGGTATCTTTCCCCTTTTTTAACCAAGTTGATTTACCGCTCGTTAGGACACGCGCGCGTCTCGACGTGCCTCCTACCCCGCCGGAGAGGCGGGCGAACCGAAGAACTGAGGTTCCGGAGCCAGACATGAATCCAGAGAAGCTGTTCAATGAAGCCGTCACCATGCAGTTGAGCGGCAATCTCGAAGGAGCAAAGACCCATTACAAGAAGCTCCTGCGGGCCTATCCGCACAGCTCCGAAGTGCTTGGCAACCTTGCTGTTATCGTAAAAAAAGAGGGGCAGCTCGCCGCCGCTGAGCAGCTTCTCCAGCGCGCGGTGCGCGCGAACCCCCAGAACTTCTCGGCCCTGACCACGCTGGCGAACATCGCGCTCGACCGCAAGGACTACGAGGAAGCGCGCAAACTCAACGACACCGCACTCAAGATTGAGCCGAATTTCCCTGATGCGATCGTCAATGACGGCGTGTTGCTGGTGCGCGAGAACAAGGTCACCAACGCCGAAGACCGCTTCTGGCGCGCCATGCAGCTCGATCCGGGCAATGTCTCGGCCAAGATCAACCTCGCCAACTGCCGCCGCCTGCGCAAGGAGAACATCGAGGAATCGATCACGATGCTCAAATGGGCCCTCACCGAGGAGCCCGATCATCCCGGCATCTACGCGGCGCTTGCCTACGCCTATCAGGACACGCTTCAGTTCGTTAAAGCGCTGGAGGCTGCCAGACGCGCGGTCGAGCTGGACGAGCAGCCCGAATTCCTTCTCGTGACCGCCAACGCCCTCGTCGTGCTGGGCGAGGTGGAAGAGGCGATCGAATACTATTCCCGCCTTCTCAAGCTCAAGCCGGACTATCCCCCCATTCAGGGCTCCTACCTGTTCTCGCTCAACTACGATCCGCGAAAGAATCCGATCGAAGTTTTCAATGAGTACAAGAAGGTCGGCCGCATCATCGGCGAGGGCAAGAAGAAGTTCGACCATTCGGCACGTCCGAAGATCGAGGGCCGCAAGATCCGCATCGGCTACTCTTCGCCGGATCTTTACTCCCACGTCGTGACCTACTTCCTCGATCCGATCCTGCGCAACCACGACAAGAAGCGCTTCGAGGTTTTCGCCTACGCCAACGTCGCCAAGCCCGACACCCACACCCTGTACCTGAAGAAATACTTCGATCACTGGGTGGACGTGGTGGAAATGAAGGACGAGGAAATGGCCCAGCGCATCCTCGACGACAAGATCGATATCCTTATCGATCTGGCAGGCCACACCTCCGGCACGCGCCTCGGCACGCTGGCCATGCGCCCGGCGCCGATCCAGGCCACCTACCTCGGTTATGGCTACACCACCGGCATGGACGAGATCGACTACTTCATCGGCGATCCCAACCTCACGCCCGAGGGCTGCGAGAACGTCTTCTCCGAGGAGATCATCCGCCTGCCCGCGCCGGTTTACGCCTATAATCCGCCGCGCATCCAGATTCCTGATGTGCAGGACGCGCCCGTGCTCAAGAAGGGGTACATTACCTTCGGCACCATGACGCGCCTCGTGCGCCTGAATGACAACATGCTCCGGGTGTGGAAGCGCGTGCTCGATGGCGTGCCCGGCTCCAAGCTGCGCCTTGACCAGAAGCCCTTCGAGGAAGATCTCACCATCGAACGCTTCTACCAGCGCCTTGAACGCCTCGGCTTTGCGCGCGAGCAGGTGGAAATCGTCTCCTCCAACCCGCACTGGGACGGCTACCACGAGTTCGACATCTCGCTGGACTGCTGGCCGCACAACACCGGCACCACGATTTTCGATTCGCTCTTCTCGGGTGTGCCGGTCATCTCCAAGCGCGATCGTCCCTCGGTCGGCTGCCTCTCGGCGATGGTGCTGGAGCCGATGGGCTTCGGCGACT
The DNA here is from genome assembly GCA_020161475.1 of Pseudomonadota bacterium. Lineage (GTDB taxonomy): Bacteria > Pseudomonadota > Alphaproteobacteria > Rhizobiales > Beijerinckiaceae > Rhabdaerophilum. Next base: position 4,922 of record JAIUNQ010000096.1, read on the forward strand.
GGATCGCCAACACCGAGGACGAGTTCGTGGAAAAGGCGGTCGCCATGGCGTCCAACCCCGAACGGTTGCAGGATCTGCGCCTGCGTCTGCGCAAGATGGTGGAGAACAGCCCGTTCTTCGACTTCAAGGGCCGCACCCGCGCGCTGGAAAACGCCTATTTCGAGATGGTGAACCGCTACAACGAGGAGCGGACATGAAAGCAGTCATTCTGGCCGGTGGGCTCGGAACCCGCATCTCGGAAGAGACGCACCTGAAGCCCAAGCCCATGATCGAGATCGGCGGCAAGCCGATCCTGTGGCACATCATGAAGATGTACTCCGCGCATGGCGTGAACGAGTTCATCATCTGCTGCGGCTACAAGGGCTACGTCATCAAGGAATATTTCCAGAACTATTTCCTGCACATGTCGGACGTGACCTTCGACATGAGCAAGAACCGGATGGAAGTGCACCGCGAGCAGGCCGAACCCTGGCGCGTCACCCTCGTCGATACCGGCGAGGAAACCATGACGGGCGGGCGCCTCAAGCGCGTCGCGCGCTACCTGCGCGATGAAGGCAGCTTCTGCTTCACCTATGGCGACGGCGTCTCCAGCATCGATATTGCCGCCGGAATCGCCTTCCACAAGGCGCATGGGAAAAAGGCCACGGTCACCGCCGTCCTCCCACCCGGCCGCTTCGGCTCGCTGGTGATGGAAGGCGAGAGCGTCAAGGGCTTTATCGAGAAGCCGCGCGGCGATGGCGGCTGGATCAATGGCGGCTTCTTCGTCTTGGAGCCCTCGGTGATCGACCTGATTGACGGGGATGCTACCAGCTGGGAACAGGAGCCGATGCGTGCGCTGGCCGAATCCGGCCAGCTTCAGGCCTTCCAGCACGATGGCTTCTGGCAGCCCATGGATACCCTGCGTGAGAAGAATATGCTGGAAGACCTCTGGGCTTCGGGCAAGGCACCTTGGAAAAAATGGTAACGGACACCTCTTTCTGGGCGGGCAAGCGCGTCCTCCTCACCGGCCACACCGGCTTCAAGGGCGGCTGGCTCGCGCTTTGGCTTGCGCAGAAGGGAGCCATTGTCACGGGCGTGGCGCTGGCCCCCGGTCCCAACCCCAACCTCTTCATGCTCGCCGATGTCGAGCATGCGGTGGAAAGCCACATCTGCGATATTCGCGAGCATATGCGCCTTGATCGCATCGTGCGAGATGCAAAGCCGGAGATCGTGCTGCATCTGGCGGCACAGCCGCTGGTGCGCGCCTCCTACAAGACGCCGATCTATACCTTCGACACCAACGTCATGGGCACCGCCCATGTGCTCGATGCCCTGCGCGATCTGCCCGATGTGCGCGTCGCGCTGATGATCACCACCGACAAGGTGTACCGCAACAACGAATGGCCCCACCCCTACCGCGAGGATGACGCGCTGGGCGGGCACGACCCCTATTCCGCCTCCAAAGCCGCCTGCGAAATCGTCATTTCGAGCTATCGCGACAGCTTTTTGAAAGCGCAGGGCGTGGCGGTGGCCACAGCCCGCGCGGGCAATGTCATCGGTGGGGGCGACTGGTCGCTCGATCGCCTGATCCCCGATGCCGTGCGGGCCTGGTCCTCCGGGCAGACGCTGCACATCCGCAGGCCGCAATCGACCCGCCCCTGGCAGCATGTGCTCGAACCGCTTTTCGGCTACATGAGCCTCGCCGAGGCGCTCTGGCACAAGCCGGAACTGGCGGGCGCGTTCAACTTCGGCCCCCTGCCCCATGAGGCCGCCACCGTACGCACCGTGATCGACCTTGCCCGGAAGGTCTGGGGCGGCGGCGCGGTGGAATATGGCGATGGCACCGAAGGCCCGCATGAGGCTGGCTGGCTTGCGCTGGATATCGCCAAGGCGCGCTCGGTTCTCGGCGTCACCCCGCGCTGGGGCATCGAAGAGAGCGTGAAGCGCACCATCGAATGGTATCGCGCCATCGGTGCCGGCGAAAACGCCCGCGCGCGTTGCCTTGCCGAAATTGCCGAGTTCGAGGCCGCGCTGAAAGATACGCCGCGATGAGCCGCTTTACCGTGGACAATCTGCCGCTGTCCGGCCTCAAGCGCGTCACGCGCCAGCGGCTCGGCGATGCGCGCGGATTCCTGACGCGTCTTTTCTGCGCGGATGAGCTCAAAGCGGCGGGCTGGGACAAGCCCATCGCGCAGATCAACCACACCTTCACCGAGGCCCCCGGCACCGCGCGCGGCCTGCATTTCCAGCACCCGCCCCACGCAGAGATGAAGCTCGTCTCCTGCATTGGGGGCGAGGTGTTCGATGTCGCCGTGGACCTGCGTAAGGGCTCGCCGACCTTTCTCAAATGGCACGGCGAGGTGCTCTCGGCGGAAAACGGCGTTGCCCTGCTGATTCCGGAAGGCTTCGCCCACGGCTTCGTCACGCTCTCAAACGATGTCGAGATGCTCTATTGCCATTCCATGCCCTATGCGCCAGAGGCCGAGGGCGGTCTGAACCTGCATGATCCGCGCATCGGCATTCGCTGGCCGCGCGAGATCCTCGCGCTTTCCGCGCGCGATGCCGCCCACCCCATGGTCGGGCCTGAATTTGAAGGAGTTGTGCTGTGAAGTGTCGTCATTGCGGCAAGGCGCTGAAACACCCGTTCCTTGATCTGGGCACCGCCCCGCCCTCGAACGCCTATTTGCGCGCCGAGCAGATCAACGCACCGGAGACGTTCTTTCCGCTGAAAGTTCTGGTCTGCGATGAATGCTGGCTGGTCCAGACCGAGGATTATGCGGAATCCGACGCCCTCTTCACCGAGGATTACGCCTATTTCTCCTCCTTCTCGACCTCGTGGCTCAAGCACTCCGAGGCTTACGTCGAGAAGATGGCGACCCGCCTCAAGCTTGGCGCCAACTCCCACGTGGTGGAGATCGCCGCGAACGATGGCTACCTGCTGCAATATGTCAAAGCGCGCGGCATACCTTGCCTCGGCATCGAGCCGACGAAGAGCACGGCGGAAGCCGCCCGCGCCAAGGGTATCGAGATTGTCGAGCGCTTCTTCGGCGTGGCCTTGGGCAAGGAGCTGGCGAACGCGGGCCGCGCGGCGGATCTCACCGCCGCCAACAATGTGCTGGCCCACGTGCCGGATATCAATGATTTCGTCGGCGGCTTTGCCGCCCTGCTGAAGGAACAGGGCGTCTCCACCTTCGAATTCCCGCACCTCATGCGCATGGTGGAGTTCAACCAGTTCGACACCACCTACCACGAGCACTATTCCTACCTCTCGTTGACAGCTGTCTCGCGCATTTTTGACGCCAATGGCCTTGCCGTCTTCGATGTCGAGGAAATCCCGACCCACGGCGGCTCGCTTCGCGTCTTCGCGCAGCGCAAGAATACCGGCAAACATGCGGTGACCCCGGCGGTGGCCGCCATTCTGGCCGAGGAAGAAAAGCGCGGTCTGAAAACGGTCGACTTCTACGCGAAGTTCCAGAAGGCCGCCGAAACAGTGAAGGACGATTTCACTGCTTTCCTGATCGAGGCCAAGCGCGCGGGCAAGCGCGTGGGCGGTTATGGCGCCGCTGCCAAGGGCAACACGCTGATGAACTTTGCGGGCACCCGCCCCGATCTAATGCCCTATGTGGTTGATCTCAACCCGGCGAAAGCCGGCAAATTCCTGCCCGGATGCCGCATTCCGATTGTGAATGAGGCGCATCTGAAGGCGGATAAGCCCGATTACGTCGTCATCCTGCCGTGGAACATCAAACCGGAAGTGATGAACCAGCTCGCCTATATCCGCGAATGGGGCGGCAAGTTCGTCGTCGCGGTGCCGAAGCTGGAGGTCGCATGATCCTTGTCGATCCCACCGCGCGCGTCTCGCCCCTGGCGGACATTGAGGACTCGACCCGTGGCACCCGGATCGAAATCGGGCCGCGCTCGGTCATCGACAGCTTCGTCAAGGTCAAGCCTGCGGGCGGCTCCGGTGATGTGATTATCGGGGAATCCGTTTACATCAATTCGGGCTGTGTGCTTTACACCGGCAACGGCATCCGCATCGGCAACAATGTCTCTGTTGCCGCCAATTGCACCTTCGCGCCCACCAACCACGGTTATGCCGAACGCGACAAGCTGATCCAGCATCAGGGGTTTTTGCCCTCGCGCGGCGGCATCGTCATCGAGGACGACGTCTGGCTCGGCGCGAATGTCGTGCTGCTGGACGGCGCGCTCATCCGGCGCGGCTGCGTCATCGGCGCAGGCGCTGTGGTACGCGGCGAGCTGGAGGAATACGGCATCTATGCCGGAACGCCCCTGCGCCGCATCGGCGCGCGCCAGTAAGGAGCATCGCTTGGCCCTCTTCACCGTCCTCGGCGCAACAGGCACCATCGGCGCAAAGCTGGTGGCGCATCTGCGCGC
>JAIUNQ010000097.1 GCA_020161475.1 Pseudomonadota bacterium
TCGGCTACACGATGGTGTTCGGCATCATCGGCATGGTCAATTTCGCGCATGGCGATGTCTTCATGATATCGGCCTTCGTGGCGATGATCGTGTTTCTCGCGGTCACGGCCTTGGCGGGTCTTGGCGGCGGGGCGATCTTTCTCGCCCTGCTGCTCGCGCTCATCGTCTCGATGATCGTGACATCGCTCTACAGCTGGACGATCGAGCGCATCGCCTATCGCAAGCTGCGCGGCTCCTTCCGCCTCGCGCCGCTGATCTCGGCCATCGGCATGTCGATCCTGCTGATGAACTTCGTGCAGATCGCGCAGGGCGCGCGCAACAAGCCGATCCCGCCGATCATGCGCGAGAGCATCACTCTGTTCGAACGCAACGGCTTTGCGGTGGCCATTTCCTACAAGCAGATCCTGATCATCGCCGTCACGGCGGTGCTGCTCTCGGCTTTCTGGTACATCGTGGCCAAAACCCCCTTGGGCCGCGCCCAGCGCGCCTGCGAGCAGGACGCCAAAATGGCCGCCCTGCTCGGCATCAACGTCAACCGCACCATCTCCATCACCTTCATCATGGGCGCGGCGCTGGCCTCGGTCGCCGGCACGCTGTTCCTCACCTATTATGGCGTCGTCTCCTTCTCGGATGGTTTCGTGCCGGGGGTCAAAGCGTTTACGGCAGCAGTGCTCGGCGGCATCGGTTCGCTGCCCGGTGCGGTGCTGGGCGGCTTGCTGATCGGGCTCATCGAGACCTTCTGGTCCGCCTATTTCTCGATTGATTACAAAGACGTAGCCGCTTTCTCGATCCTAGCGATCGTGCTCATCTTCATGCCGCAAGGCCTGCTCGGCAAACCCGAAGTCGAGAAGGTGTGACCATGCAAGCCTCGCTGTTCTCCCGCGCTTTGAAGGAAGCCGGCATCGCTGCGGCCATCGCTTTCGGTCTTTTTGCCCTGATGCTGGGGGTGAAAACCGAGCAATCGCTCAACAACGAAATGGTGCTGCTGCCGCGCCCCGGCCTGCTCGCCACCGTAGTGGGGCTGGTGTTTCTGGGGCGCTTCCTGCTCACGCTGCATGCGGCCTGGCGGGGTGAGCCCGACACCACGAAGAGGGCGCAGAGCCCCTTCATGCTCAAGGTCGAGAAATACGGCCTGCCCCTCGCCATCGGCTTTCTGGTGGCTTACCCGCTGATGGTGCTGGCGAGTGTCGGCCCGGCGGGCGCGATCAAATGGATCGACAACTTCGGCATCCAGATTCTCATCTACATCATGCTGGGCTGGGGGCTGAACATCGTCGTCGGCCTCGCGGGCCTGCTCGATCTGGGCTATGTCGCCTTCTACGCCGTGGGCGCCTACTCCTACGCCCTGCTCGCCACCTCCGATCCTGTGAAGATGTTCATGGCGGAGTGGATCGGCCCCGGCTTCTGGGCGGCATGGTCGTTCTGGATCTGCCTGCCGGTGGCGGGCATTCTGGCGGCCTTCTGGGGCATCCTGCTCGGCTTTCCGGTGCTGCGTCTGCGCGGGGATTATCTCGCCATCGTCACGCTGGCCTTCGGTGAGATCATCCGCCTTGTGCTGATCAACTGGATTCCGTTCTCGGGCGGCTATGCCGGCCTCTCGGGTATTCCGCGCCCCAGCTTTTTCGGCATTCCGTTCAATGCCTCGGAAACCGGCTTTGCGGCCACCTTCGGGCTGGAATTCACCCCCATCCACCGCACCATCTTCCTGTTCTATGTCATTCTTGCGCTGGCGCTGGTGACCATGGCGGTCTCGATGCGCCTGCGCCGCCTGCCCGTGGGCCGTGCGTGGGAAGCGCTGCGTGAGGATGAAATCGCCTGTCGCTCGCTCGGCATCAACACGCTCAATACCAAGCTCACGGCCTTCTCGCTCGGCGCCATGTTCGGCGGTTTTGCGGGCGCCTTCTTCGCCGCGCGTCAGGGCTTCATCTCGCCGGAAAGCTTCGTGTTTCTGGAAAGCGCGCAGATTCTCGCCATCGTGGTGCTGGGCGGCATGGGCAGCCTTGTCGGCGTGGTCATCGCCTCGATTTTCCTTGTCGGCGGCGTGGAACTGCTGCGCGAGCTGGAGTTCCTCAAGGCGGTGTTCGGCGATGGCTTCGACCCCTCGCAATATCGCATGCTGCTCTTCGGCATGGCCATGGTGCTGATGATGCTGTGGAAACCGCGCGGCCTCATTTCCGTGCGCGAACCCTCGGTCTTCCTGAAGGAGAAGAAGCGGGTGGCCGGTGATCTGGTCAAGGAAGGTCACGGCTGATGACACGTCCCCCAGAACACGCCATGGCGCACCACGCTCCCCTGCTCCGCGTCGAGCATCTCACCATGCGTTTTGGTGGCCTTATCGCCATCAACAACCTCTCGTTCGAGGCGCGTCGCGGTGAAATCACCGCGCTCATCGGCCCCAACGGCGCGGGTAAAACCACCGTGTTCAACTGCATCACGGGCTTTTACAAACCCACCGAAGGACGCCTCGCCCTGCGCCACGGCAGCATTGATATGGATGCCCATATCGAGGCGCTGACGGACGGCCCCGGTGCCTCGGTGAAGACCGAGGCGGGCAGCCTCTTTCTGCTCGAACGCATGCCGGACCATGCGGTTTGTGCAAAGGCGCGCGTGGCCCGCACCTTCCAGAACATCCGCCTGTTTGCGGGCATGACCCTGCTGGAAAACCTGATGGTGGCGCAGCACAACACGCTGATGGACGCTTCTCTCAACACCATCGGCGGCTTGCTGCACCTGCCCGGCTTCCGCAACGCGGAGAAGACGGCGGTCGAAAAAGCAAAGTACTGGCTGGAAAAAACCAAGCTGATCGACCGCGCCGATGATCCCGCTGGCGATCTGCCCTACGGCGACCAGCGCCGCCTCGAAATCGCCCGCGCCATGTGCACGGACCCTGTGCTGCTGTGCCTTGATGAGCCCGCCGCGGGCCTCAACCCCAAGGAAAGCCTTGAGCTGAACACGCTGCTGCAATCCATCCGCGATGAGAACGATTGCTCGCTCCTGCTCATCGAGCATGACATGTCGGTGGTGATGCAGATTTCGGATCACGTCGTGGTGTTGGAATACGGCACCAAGATCGCGGACGGCACACCCGCCGAGGTCAAATCCGACCCCAAGGTCATTGCGGCCTATCTCGGCACGGAAGAGGAGGCTGTGGGATGAGCGAGCCCCTGCTCACCGTTCGCGGTGTCAAAACCTATTACGGCAAGATCTGCGCGCTCCACGGCGTGGATATGGATATTCACGCGGGCGAGATCGTCACGCTGATCGGCGCCAATGGCGCCGGCAAATCCACGCTGATGATGACGATTTTCGGCTCACCCCAAGCGCGCGAGGGCGAAATCCGCTACGAGGGCCGTGACATCACGCGCCTGCCCACGCATGAGATCGCGCATCTGGGCATCGCGCAATCGCCTGAGGGACGCCGCGTCTTCGGGCGGATGAGCGTGTTCGAAAACCTCCAGATGGGCGCAGCGGTCAATGGCCTCGCCCATTTCAACGAGGATCTGGAAAAGGTCTGCACGATCTTTCCGCGCCTGAAAGAGCGTCTCGAGCAGCGCGCCGGCACGCTTTCGGGCGGTGAGCAGCAGATGCTCGCCATCGCCCGCGCGCTGATGAGCCGCCCGAAGCTGCTGCTGCTGGATGAGCCGTCGCTGGGCCTTGCGCCCATCATTGTTCGCCAGATTTTCGATGTGATCCGGGAGATCAATGCGAAAGAAGGAATGACGGTGTTTCTGGTCGAGCAGAACGCGTTTCACGCGCTCCGCCTCGCCACCCGCGCTTACGTCATGGTCAACGGGCGCATCACCATGTCGGGCACGGGCGCGCAATTGCTGGCCGATCCGCAGGTGAAGGCGGCGTACTTGGAAGGCCATTAATTTAGGAGCGGCACCCCGTGGGCGTGTTCTATGAAGAAGAAACGGTCTGGCTTTTCCTGCTGATCACGGTGCTGATCGGCGGCTGGATGAGCTGGCGCACCGGCCGGGCCTTGGCCGCGGTTTGGAAGTCGGTCTGGTGGGTCATCCCCTCCGCTTTGGGCCTTGGGCTCGGCGTGCGCTTCCTGCATTTCGCGCTCTTTGATGGAACACTGCTTTCCGCGCACTTCTGGCTGGTTGATTCGAGTGTCTGCGCGCTGTTCGGCTGGCTGGGCTGGCGCTTCGAACGCACCGCCGCCATGGCCCGGCAATATGCCTTTGCCTTTGAGAAGACGACGCCTTTCCGCTTTTCACGAAAGGCGTGAAGGAAGCGGATTTTCCCCGGTGACAGCCGTTGAAAAACGGTCTTTGATGCGTGTCGGCTGAAGCCTTGCCGTGGCCTAGCCCACGGCAGTTGACCACGTTTCGGGGAGAGACAAAATGAAGAAAACCCTGCTCGCGGGCGTTGCCCTTTCGGCAAGCCTGCTGTTTGCCGGTGCGGCCAGCGCACAGCTCAAAATGGGCGTGATGGGGCCGATCACCGGCTCGAACGCTGCCTTCGGCAAGCAGCTGACTGACGGCGCGGAACTCGCGGTCGAGGACTTCAACAAAGCGGGCGGCATCCTCGGGCAGAAGGTGACGCTCTCCAAGGCAGACGACGCGGGCGACCCCAAGCAGGGCGTTTCGGTGGCCAACAAGTTTGTGGGTGACGGCATCAAGTTCGTCGTCGGCGCCTTCAACTCGGGCGTCACCATGCCGTCCTCGGAAGTCTTCGCGGAAAACGGCATCCTCCAGATCACCCCGGCCTCGACCAATCCGAAGGTGACCGAGCGCGGCCTGTGGAACATCCACCGCACCTGCGGGCGCGATGATCAGCAGGGCTCCGTTGCCGGCGGCTACATCATCAAGAACTACAAGGGCAAGAAGGTCGCCATCGTCCACGACAAGACCACCTATGGCCAGGGCCTTGCCGACGAGACCCGCAAGGCGCTCACGGCCGGCGGCATGAAGGAAGTCCTCTACGAGGGCGTGAACACCGGCGAGAAGGACTTCTCGGCGCTGATCACCAAGCTCAAGAACGCGGGCGTTGACCTCGTGTACTTCGGCGGCCTGCACACCGAAGGTGGCCTCATCGTGCGCCAGATGCGCGATCAGGGCGTCAAAGCCGTGATGATGTCGGGTGACGGCATTGCCTCGGATGAGTTCGCCTCGATCGGTGGTCCGGGCGTCGAAGGCACGCTGATGACCTTCTCGCCCGATCCGCGTCTTCGCCCGGAAGCGGCCAAGGTTGTAGCGGCCTACAAGGCCAAGGGCATCAACCCGGAGGCCTACACGCTCTACTCCTACGCCGCGGCGGAAGTGGTGAAGCAGGCCGCCGAGAACGCGAAATCGCTCGACCCCAAGAAGGTGGCCGAGAACATCCGTTCGGGCGCGAAGTTCAAGACCGTGATCGGTGAGCTTTCCTTCGACAAGAAGGGCGACATCACCCGTCCGGATTACGTCGTTTACACCTGGAAGAAGGGTGCCGACGGCAAGATCACCTACGTGCAGAACTAATCTTCTGCCACACGTCATGAAAAAGGGGCCGAAAGGCCCCTTTTTTGTCTGCTAGGTTTGGCTCAACCGAACTTGGCCAGCGCCGGGAAGGCTTCGAGCAGGTAAAACCCGAACTGGCTGATCGACCCTGTGAGGAACAGGATGCCGGTGATGATGAGCAGCACGCCCATCACCTTTTCGACCTTGCCGAGATGCGCCTTGAAGCGGTTCATGAAGGCCAGAAACGGCGAGAGCATGAAGGCAGCGAGCAAGAACGGCACGCCAAGGCCCGCCGAATAGAGCGCGAGCAGCCCTGCGCCACGCGTGACCGTGCCCTCCGAACCGGCGACCGCCAGCACCCCGGCCAGCACGGGGCCGATGCAGGGCGTCCAGCCGAAGGCGAAGGCCAGCCCCATCACGAAAGCGCCCATCGGCCCGGCAGGCTTGTCCACATCAAGACGCGCTTCACGCGCCAGAAACGAGAGCCGGAACACCCCGAGAAAATTGAGGCCCATGATGATGATGGCAACACCCGCCACCTTGGCCAGCACATCGGAATAGGCGCGCAGCAGCCCCCCGATCACGCTGGCACCAGCCCCAAGGGCCACGAACACCACCGAGAACCCGGCAACAAAAAACAACGCGGCGATCAGCGCATGGCGGCGTAGCGCCGTGTTGGCTTCACGCGCATGGGCAAGCTCGGACACCGAAGTGCCCGCGAGATAGCACAGGTAGGGCGGCACCAGCGGCAACACGCAAGGGGAGAGAAAAGAGAGAAGTCCGGCCAGAAACACGGTCGGCAGCGTGAGGTCGGCGGTCATGCGCACTCCTGAGGTTGGCCTGTTCTAGCTGATTTGTGCTTGAGAGAAAGCCCGCGCCGCGCCACTCTCGCCAAAGTGAAGGTGAGGTGAAATGTCCAGCGTCCCTGTTTTTACCGTGGCCGATTTTTCCTGCCTGCCCGGCGTGAAATTGGGGCATGCGGATCTGCCGCGCGCGGCCACCGGCGTTTCCGCGCTGGTGTTCGAGCAACCCGCCGTGGCCTCGGTGTCCACGCTGGGCGGCGCACCCGGAGGCCGCGACACCCAGATGCTGGAGCCGGAATTCACGGTGGAGCGCGTGGATGCCCTCATCCTCTCCGGCGGCTCCGCCTTCGGGCTGGATGCCGCGGGCGGTGCCATGCGCATGCTGGCAGCCATGGGACGCGGGCTTGCGGTTGGCGCCGCGCGCGTCCCCATCACCCCGCAAGCGATCATCTTCGATCTGCTCAATGGGGGCGACAAGACAGGCGTGGATTATGCCCTTCTGGGCAAGGAGGCGGTCGAGGTCGCCATTCCGCATATCTGCATGGGATCGGTGGGGGCCGGCATGGGCGCCACCACCGCAACGCTCAAGGGTGGTTTCGGCGCGGCAGAGGCCGTATCGCGAGGTGGCTTTCGCGTGCAGGCTTTCATGGTCGTCAACGCCATCGGCACACCCTGCCTGCCGGACGGCAGCTTCTGGGCTGCGCCCTTCGAGCAAAACGGCGAATTTGGCGCCCGCCCCCTGCCCCATCCTCTCCCCGAGAGCGCTTTGCGCTTGCGTATCAAGGGCCATGCTCAAGCCCCCGGCGAGGACATCCCCCACCAGCCCGCCACCACCATCGGCGTGGTGATCACCGATGCCGCGCTGACCAAGGCGCAGGCCAAGCGCCTCGCGATCATGGCGCAGGATGGTCTCGCACGCGCCTTGCGCCCGGCTCATGCGCCGATGGACGGCGATACCCTCTTCGCCGCCGCAACGGGCGAAAAACCGATGCGCGAGCCGCTGCTCGACCTGACGGAAATCGGCATGCTCGCGGGGGATTGCGTGGCCCGCGCCATCGCGCTGGGGGTTTATCACGCCCGCGCCCTGCCTTTTGCGGGAGCCCTGCCCGATTGGCAGAGCCTCTACTCAGCCAAACCGTGAGAGCGAGTAGGGCGCGGGATCACAGAAAGGTGCTTCCCCGCGGATGAGTTCGCCCAAAAGGCGCGCGCTGGAGGCCGCGAGCGTCAAACCGTGATGCGCATGCCCGAAACTGAACCACAGGTTCTTGTGCTGCCCAGCGGCACCGATCACCGGGCGCATATCCGGCAGGCAGGGCCGCGCACCCATCCATGGCGTCACCTCCGCCTGCTCGCCAAGCGGGAACAAGGCGCGCGCCGCGCGTTTGATCGGCTCGATCTGCACAGGCGTCGGCGGGGCGTCGCGCCGGGCGAATTCCGCGCCCGTGGTTAGGCGTACCCCTTGGCGCATCGGGGCCATCACATAGCCCACCTCGACATCGAGCAAAGGCATCGTCAACGGCACATCGGGCTTCAGGTGCACATGATAACCGCGCTTGTAGAACATCGGCACGGAGTAGCCGAGCTTGGCAAGCAGATCCGGCGCCCACGGCCCCAGCGTGACCGCGCAATCCCGCGCCACAATCACCCCAACATCGGTGGGAACCTCCCAGCCACCGCTTCCCTGCCGAAGGCCCAGCGCATCCCCTTGAATGACCATGCCGCCGAGCGCCTCGAAAGCGCGCACATAGGCCTGCGTCAGCGCCAGCGGATCGTTCAGTGTAACCGGTGCCGTATAATGAATGCCGCCAACAACGGTGTCTGAAAGCCCCGGCACCCGCGCGCGCAGCTCATCACCGGACAGGACATCGGCCTCCACGCCAAACAGGGCGAGTTCGCCGAGCTTGCTAATCTCCGCGCTCAAGCCCGCCTCATGCCGGAAAATGCGCGCCCAACCGCCGGGCCGCAACAGGTGGTCCGCCCCCGCAGCCGCAGCCAGACGACGATGATCGCTCACCGCGGCCCGCACCAAGGGCGCATTGGCGCGTGCGGTTTCCATCTGCCCCGCCGCGCTTGAGGCCCTGAAATAGCGCCAGAGCGCGGGAATGACCTCGGGAAGGGAGCTCAGCTGATAATGCGCCTCCGCGCGGCGGTTGAAGGCATAGGCCAACAGCAGCAGCGGATCGCGCGGGAAGGGATAGGGCAGATAGGCCTCGGCCTGAATGAGCCCGGCATTGCCGAAGGAGGTGCCCTCACCCACGCGGTGCTTCTCGATCAGCGCCGCCGAACGACCGCTCAGCGCCAGTTCCAGCGCCAGCGCAGCACCGACAATGCCGCCGCCGAGGATCAGACAATCAAAGCGCCGTGCTTGGCTCAAGGCTCACTCCTTCGCTTCCCGGCAATCTGGGGCGCTTGCTCCGGGGTGGCAAGAACATGCGGCAACAACACACGGCCGCATGGCTCCGCCCCGCAAGAAACACTGGCATCCCCCCGAGGCTTGGGGTAATGCGCCGATAAGACTTTCCGTCGGGTTTTCCCCAAACGCTCCAACCGCCCGAGGCACCATGCGCGCGCTGAAGATCGCCCCTTCGATTCTCTCTGCCGATTTCGGAGATTTGCGCGCCGATGTCGGCGCCATGATGGCGGCCGGGGCGGACTGGGTGCATATCGACGTGATGGACGGTCACTTCGTGCCCAACATCTCCTTTGGCGCGCCGATCATCAAGGCGATCCGCAACGCGACCCCGGCGCTCTTCGACACTCACCTGATGATCTCGCCGGTCGATGCCTACCTCAAGGACTTCGCGGATGCGGGCGCTGACCTGATCTCGGTGCATGTGGAGGCCGGCCCGCACACGCATCGCACGCTTCAGGCCATTCGCGCCCTCGGCAAGAAATCCGGCGTCGTCATTTGCCCCGGCACCCCGGCGAGCAGCATCCGCCCGCTCATCGACATGGTGGATCTCGTGCTCATCATGAGCG
>JAIUNQ010000098.1 GCA_020161475.1 Pseudomonadota bacterium
ACAGCGGCCTCCGGCACCGCCAGAACCGTGCGCGTGCCCACCGGCACCTGCACCAGCACGCGCGCCCCGACAAAGAAGGTGTTAAGGTCGGCCACCTCGACATCGGCGATGACCCGGCCATTCTCGATCTGCGGGAAAACCTTGGCAAGGCGTCCCTTGGCGGGTTGGCCATCCTCGCGCGCAATATTGACCTCGGCCCCCACCTTCAGCCCTGCAGCATGGCGTTCGGGCAGGGCAAGACGCAGGAAGAAGCCGGAGCCCGCCACCATGGCGATCTGCTCGCCCGGCATCACCACCGCGCCCGCGCTCACCGGCACCTTGATGATGCGCCCGGCGACAGGGGCCAGCACATCGCCTTCGCTGGCCTGCTGCAAGATCACCGAGCGCTCGGCTTCTGCTGCCGCGATCTGGTTTTTCAGAACCTCGCTCTGGGCCTTGAGTTGGTCCGCGCGCTGGCGTGTGCCGAAGCCGCGCGCCAGCAGGGTGTTCTGGCGGTCCAGTTCCGCCTCGGCATTGATGCGCTCGGCCCCCAGCGCCTTGATGCGCGCCTCGGCGGCCTTGAGTTGCAGCGCGAGCTTGTCGTCGATCACCCGCGCAATGCGCTGCCCCTCGGCTACGCCGTCCCCCTCCGTCACATCGAGCCGGACCAGTGTGCCTCCGAGCCGTGAGCGCGCCGGAATGACATCACGCGTCTCGATGCGACCGAACACAGCCTTGGTTTCAGCCGCCACGCTCAAGCGCAGTTCGATCTCGCCGGCGGGAACTGAGGCCGGTGCCAGCAGCATCGCGAGAAGGGGCAGGATCTTGCGCATGGCGGGGCGCTCAGGTGAACAGCGTGCCGGGCTTCACGCCCAGCTTCTTGAGAATGATTGCCGCCGGGCAAAACCCGGTGAAAGCAGCCTGCAACAGGTTCGCTCCCACGAAGGCCGTGAGCCACAGGAAGTAGGGCGACACCCAATGGGCCAGCGCCACGGACAGCAGGATCATGAAGCCGGCAAAGGCGGTAATGGCGGCGTCGAGGGTCATGGTGTGCTCCTGTTGGGGTTTGACAGGACAATACATATTCATTTATTCATATATTCGCAATAGATAAAATGATGCGCTGAGGCCCCATGTCCAACCCTGCAGAAGACGAGATCCTCGCCAAAGCCGATGAAGCCGCCCGCCTGCTACGCGCCATGGCGCATGGGCCGCGCCTGCGCATCCTGTGCCTGCTGGTGGAGAAAGAACTGACATCGGGCGAGATCGCGCGGGTCTTGGCCATGCGCGGCGCGGCGGCGAGCCAGCAGCTCGCTCTCCTGCGGGCCGAGCGTCTGATCGAGGCGCGGCGCAGCGGCAAAAACGTTTTCTATGCGCTGGCCAATCCGCTGGTGGTGGACCTTGTCGGCAGTCTTCGCGGCCATTTCTGCCCCGCCGGTCCGGGCGAGGCGTTGCCCCCGCCTGTCGTCACACGTGCTCCGCCCCCCGCACGGCGCGTCAATCGTGGACGCTGGTGCGCCTGAGCTAGTCGCCCCGTCCGAGAAGCGAGCGCAGTGCATCGCCTAGCGAATCCGCGATCAGCACGGCCAGTCCCACGCGCGCGCCCAGCATGATGCCGACAACCGCGACGGGCCAGCTCAGCGCCAGCAGGGAACCCGCTGTCAGCCCCTGCCCGATGGTGCAGCCACCGGCAAGAACACCGCCGACCCCCATCAGCACCGCGCCGAAAAGATGACGGCGCATTTCCACATGATCATCGAAGGCTTCCCAGCGCAGCTCATCGCCCTGCCGCGCGGCGATGAACGCACCGAGCGTGACGCCGACAACGCTCATCACGCCGAAATCGATCCACTCACGCGTGCCGAAGACCAGCGCATTCAGCCCCCGCGCCACCGGGGCGACGAAAGTGAGGCTCTGCACCCGCATCAGGCTTTCAAAGGGATCGGCGAGCACGCCGGTCAGCGCCCAGCCGCCCGCAATGCCGAGGCCCAGCACGATGCCCGCGCGCAGCAGGCGACGCTTGAGACGCAAGGAGCGATCCAGCACCGCGGGCAGACCCAGCGCCACCACAAAGGCCACCGTGAGCACCGCACGCCACGAGATGCCGGTGGCCTGCCGCGCCAGATCTGGCAGCGCGCTGGGGCGCTCGCCCGGCATGGTCAGCGCGATGGCCTCCAGCCCCTCGATCCGGAAACTCGCCAGCGCTCCGCGCAGCGTCATGGTGGCGGCCACGGCATAGACAATGATGGTGATGAGGCTGCGCAGGTCTCCGCCGCCGAGGCGCAGCAGCGAGCCGAAGGCGCAGGTGCCCACCAGTGCCATCCCCAGCCCGAACATCACGGACCCCGCAAAGATGGACAAAAACGCTACGCGCGAGGGGACGTAGGAGGTGGCGATAGGCTCGAAAAGCCCCGCGAGCACCAGCCCCTGTGTCAGCGCAAGCGCAAGGGCAAGCGAAAGGCCGAAGACCTTCATGCGCCGCCAGTCATGCCCAACAAGCGCGGATTCAATGGCCCCCAGAGTGCACAGATTGGCCCGGCGCGCGAAATAGCCCACCAGCAGGCCGATGATCAGCCCGCCGCCCGCGATGGCGAAAGGCGGGAAACTCACCCGCGGCTCCGCATCAGGGCCGGCCCGGCGCTCATTCCTCGTCCTCGATGCAATCGCCGCAGAAAACGTCGTAGATGACAGCGGTGAGGCGGCGCACATCCTCATCGGCGATGGAGTAATACACCGTCTTCCCCTCGCGGCGCGTGGTGACAAGATTGTCATAGCGCAGGCGCGCCAGCTGCTGGGAGACGATGGGCTGACGCAGCGAGAGGATCTGCTCCAGCTCGCTCACCGAGCGTTCCTTTTCCGCCAGAATGCACAGCAGCATCAAGCGGTTCTCATGGCTGATCGCCTTGAGGAAATCGCTGGCCCGGCGGGCGCTTTTCATCAGGCGCTCGAGCTTGGGCGAGGTTTCCAGTTCCGAGCGGAGCGCGTCCTCAAGGGATGTCGCAGACATGGCGGTCATTTTCTCTCTCCGGACGCCGAGGGAGCCGGCCCGGTCTCTTGCGGGATATCCTTCAGCATCTTGCCGAGCATGCCCCAGAACATGTCATCGTTGATATAACCGGTGATGCGGCCAATCTCCACATTTGCTTCCACGAGGACGAAGGTGGGTGTGTAGCGCACGGGGTAAGCCAGTTTGTAGGGCGGTGTGCCCTCGCTCAAATCCCAGCGGCGCAAGGGGGCGCGGCGCGCCTCGTCGCTCTTCTCGTAAATCGGCGCGAGTTCACGCTCCCACTTGAGGCAATAAGGGCAGCCGGGCCGCGTGAAAAACACGAGATCAAGCGCATACGCCATGCCCGTGCCGGTCAGTACCAGCATCATGGCGGCAAGGCGGATCAGCATCGCGTGCATCGGTACTCGCTCGTCAACGGGGCGCAGGTGGAAGGCCGGGGCTTGCGCCTCGCGACACAAGAGGGGAGCCGGGGCTCTCGCCCCGGCCAGCGTTCACTTGTTGACCGGGGATTCCGGATCAAACAGATAGGCCATCACGTCCTTGAGCTGTTGCTCGCTCAGCACCTTCTTGTGCCCGAAGCGCGGCATCATCGAGCAGGCGACAGCCGCGTTGGAGTTATAGAGCTTGATCCATGCGCTTTTGACCGCATCGGCATCGCCTTTTCGGTCACGACCGTAAGCCGCAAGGCTCGGCCCCAGCGTGCCGTAGGACAGTTCCTTTGGGTCCATCTGATGGCAGGCGTAGCAATTGCCGCCGATAAAGGCATCGGCCTTGTCGGAGAACTGCAAGCCGGTACCGGCGTTTGCCACCCGGTATCCGGCCTTCCAGTCGCCCAGCATGTTGCCATCCGCCGGGAACACCACAGTTTTGGCTTCGCGCGCCTCGATCTCCTTGGCCTGCGCGGCATTAGGCTGGCTGCGGGTGTCGGTGCAGGTACGCTCGGTTTCATCGAGCTGCATACGCTCCTGCCAGGGAGGCGGGGCCTTGCCGAACATGTCCTGCATCACCTGATCGACCCGCTTGGCGTCGATGGCAAAGGCCGGGGCGGCGAGAGCCGAGAGCACAAGGGGGAGGGTGAGAACGATCTTCTTCATGATCCCGCCTCCTCAGCGCTTGATCGAGGGGACATTGATCTCGCCCCCGTTGGCTTGCTTGTTGAGGTAAACCATCAACGCCGTAATCCCCGCTGCCCCGTATTCCGGCTCCGGCCAGCGCTGCTGACGGAAGCAGTCCCACATGCGGTGCTGGAAGGTGCGCAGCGCGCTTTGCGAGACGCGGTAGGTCGGCCATGAGCCCATCGAGTCCTGCGCATCCTTCCCCGGTTTGGAAAAGTCCGGCAGGCCCTGAAGGCGGATGCGCTTGCCGCTTTCGCCATGGCAGGTGGCGCAGGCGAAATCATGTGTGCCAGCCCGGCGATAGAAGATCGCCTCGCCGATTTCCGCCATCTCCTTTTCCTTGGGGTGGGAGAGCTGCGCGGCGATCTTCATGCCGCTCGATTTGTTGGCGATGAAGGCGACCAGATCCTCCATGTCGGAGGCGCGGCCGGGGCCGGAGAACTTGCGCTTTATGATATCCGCCGTATCCAGCTCCTGCTGGGTCTTCATGCAGAAGAGCAGGCGCTGCTCAAGGTCCATCACCTGATCGGTGTCCTTGAAGTAGCGCGGCAGCTTGGCATAGGCGCCTTCCAGCTTGCCCGGCCCTTCACCGAGGTCGCAGCCTTCGAGCGAAACGTTCTTCGCGCCGCGCTTGGTGGCCCAGAGCACTTCCCCCCGGTCCACCGCGAGAAAGCCGGGGTTGGACATGGGGTCGGAAATCATGGCGCGGTAGCGCTCGATTTCCTTTTCGCTATCGGTGGGGGCGGGTTGTGCGAAGGCGATGCCAGAGAGCAGCGCACCCGTCATCAGCAGGGCTGCCCTGAGCCCCGTTTTCGTGACCATCCTTGGTTCTCCCGTACCATGCACCGGTGGATCCGGCGCTTTTTGCGTATCGCGCCGGTTGGTCCGGCGGCTGTTGTGCGGCGCGACGAAAGTCACGCTTTACATATGCAAAAATAACTATATCACTATGTCACTAAGCGTGCGACAAAAATCAGCACCCAAAAAATCAAACCTGCAAGGGCAGGGGCCAGCACCGCCAAAGTCAGAAAAAAGGCGGGTCAGGCCTCAGGAAACACCGGTCAGCGTTGGTGCTGCCCGAACCGAGGAGAAGGAAATGCACCCGGCTACTGGCGCATCGCGCCGTCATGTACTTGCAACGGGCGGCCTGGCGGCTTTGAGCGCCGTGCTCGCGCCCCGTCTGGCCATCGCCGACGAAAAGGCCGTCAACGAGGAACTCAAGAAGCTCTTCGGCGACAAGAAGGCCGAGGCGGGCAAGGTGAAGATCGACGTCCCGCAGATCGCGGAAAACGGCCTCGTCGTGCCGGTGGGGATCGATGTCGAAAGCCCGATGACCGCTGAGGATTACGTCAAGGCCGTGCACATCTTCGCAGATGGTAACCCGCTGCCGCAGGTGGTGAGCTATCGCTTCAGCCCGGCCTGCGGCAAGGCCTCTGCTGCCACCCGCATGCGCCTCGCCCAGACGCAGAATGTCGTCTGTGTCGCCGAGATGTCGAACGGCAAGCTCTACTCCGCCAAGGCCGAGGTGAAGGTCACCATCGGCGGCTGCGGCGGCTGAGCGTTTGGAAGCGAACAGGGCGCCGGTCCCGCGTGAACAGCGCGCGTGAAATGAAAACCGGGCCTCGTCTCAACCTATTCGGATAAGGCACACAACCATGGCAAACCCGACCCCGCGCGTGCGCGTTCCCGCCAACGCCAAGAAGGGCGAGATCATCGAGATCAAGACCCTCATTTCCCACGAAATGGAGAGCGGCCAGCGCAAGGACTCCGCCGGCAAGCTGATCCCCCGTCAGATCATCAACAAGTTCACCGCCAACTTTAACGGCAAGATGGTCTTCGAGGCGGATTGGTTCACCTCCATTTCGGCCAACCCCTACCAGTCCTTCTTCTTCAAGGCGGAGGAGAGCGGCGAGTTCGATTTCGCCTGGAAAGATGACAACGGCTCTACCTACGCCGCCAAGGCCAAGCTGACTGTCGGTTAAATCAAGCGCTGCGGCCCCTTGCGGGCGGCGGCTTCTCGCTTCACGCCATAGGTGTATCCATGATTTCGCGCAGAGAATTTCTGCAGGCGAGCGCGGCTGCCTGCGCGCTTTACGCCGGCACTTCGCTCCACGCACCGCTGGGGCGCGTTGCGGCACAGCAGCGCCTGAGCCAGTCGGACATCCTGAAGTTCGATCCGTTGGGTTCGCTCACGATCCTGCACGTCACGGATATCCACGCCCAGCTCGTGCCGCTCTATTTCCGCGAGCCCTCGATCAATCTGGGCGTCGGCGAGGTGAAGGGCCTGCCCCCGCACCTGACCGAAGCCGAGTTCCTCGCCCATTTCAAGCTGGCGGCAGGTACGGCCGATGCCTATGCCCTGACCAGCGCTGATTACATCGCGCTGGCCAAGAACTACGGTAAGATGGGCGGCATGGACCGCGTGGCAACGCTCATCAAGGCGATCCGCGCCGAGCGCGGCGAGAAGAACGTGCTGCTGCTCGATGGCGGCGATACCTGGCAGGGGTCCTGGACCTCGCTCCAGACCAAGGGACAGGACATGGTCGATGTCCAGTCTGCCCTCAAGATCGACGCCATGACCTCGCATTGGGAATTCACCTATGGCGAGGAGCGGGTGAAGGAGATCGTCGAAAAGGCCCCCTTCGCGTTCCTAGCGCAGAACGTGCGCGACAATGAGTGGAAGGAAGAGGTCTTCAAGCCGCGCGCCATGTATGAGCGCGGCGGCGCGAAGATCGCGGTCATCGGCCAAGCCTTCCCGCGCACCCCGATTTCCAACCCCGCATGGATGATCCCCAAGTGGGAGTTCGGCCTGCGCGAGGAGGAGATGCAGGAGCAGGTCAATGCCGCCCGCGCCGAGGGAGCGGATGTGGTGGTGGTGCTCTCGCACAACGGCTTCGATGTGGACCGCAAGATGGCGGGCCGTGTCAAAGGCATTGATGTGTTGCTCACCGCCCACACCCATGATGCCATGCCTGGCGTCATTCAGGTGGGGCAAACCATCGTCATTGCCTCCGGCTCGCACGGCAAGTTCCTCTCGCGCCTCGATCTCGACGTGAAGGACAAGAAGGTCGCAGGCTTCCGCTACAAATTGATGCCGGTGTTCTCGGATGCGATTGCACCCGATGCCGAAATGGCCGCGCTGGTGGACAAGATCCGCGCGCCCTACGCGAAAGAGCTTGCGCGTGAGCTGGGCCGCACCGACAGCCTGCTCTACCGCCGCGGCAACTTCAACGGCACCTTTGACGATCTGATCTGCGCCGCCATGCTTCAGGAGCGGGATGCGGAAATTTCGCTCTCCCCGGGCTTCCGCTGGGGCGGCACGCTCACACCGGGCGAGGCGATCACCTTCGAGGCGCTGGCCAATGCCACGGCCATGACCTACCCCGCCTGTTATCGCAACGAGATGACGGGCGCGCAGCTCAAAGCCATTCTGGAGGATGTCGCGGACAACATCTTCCACCCCGACCCCTATTTCCAGGGCGGCGGCGACATGGTGCGCGTCGGCGGCATGGGCTACGCGATCGATGTTTCCAAGCCGGTCAACAGCCGCATCTCCAACATGACGGAGCTGAAGACCGGCAAGCCGATCGATGCCAACCGCAAATATGTGGTGGCCGGTTGGGCTGCGGTCGGCAAGGGCACCGAAGGCCCGCCGATCTGGTCGGTCGTCGAAAAGTACATCGCCTCCAAGAAGGTGATTTCTCTCCAACCCAACACATCCGTTCAGGTCTCCGGCGCGTAAGGCGCTGCGACAAAGGAGCGCTTTTCAAGATGAGCGACAACACCCCTTCCACCAGCCGTCGCCGGTTTCTCTCCGGGGCCGGGCTTGCTGCGGCAGGTCTTGTGGCCGGCAAGGCCAGCGCGCAGACCGCGCCCAAGCCGGATCCGGCTATCGTCAATATTCCGGATTGGTCGAAAAATCTGGGTGAGGGCGTGCAGGCCCGCCCCTATGGCTCGCCCTCCAAGTTCGAGAAGAGCACTATCCGCCGTGATGTGGAGTGGCTCACGGTCAGCCGTGAAAGCTCGGTGAACTTCACCCCGCTGCACGCGCTCGACAGCTTCATCACCCCCTCGGGCCTCGCCTTTGAGCGCCACCACGGCGGCGCGCCGGATGTGGACCCGGGCCAATATCGCCTGATGATCAACGGCCTCGTGGACAAGCCGCTGGTCTTCACGCTGGAAGATCTCAAGCGCATGCCGGGGCGTACCAATCGCGCCTACTTCCTCGAATGCGCAGCCAACTCCGGCATGGAGTGGAAGGGCGCACAGCTCAACGGCTGCCAGTTCACCCATGGCATGATCCATAACGTCTGGTACACCGGTGTGCCGCTCAAAGCGCTGCTGGATGAGGCGGGGGTCAAGACCAACGGCAAGTGGCTGCTGGCGGAGGGGGCGGATGCCTCGGGCATGAGCCGCTCGATCCCGATCGAAAAGGCGATGAAGGATTGCCTTGTCGCCTGGGGCATGAACGGCGAAATGCTGCGTCCGGAGCAGGGTTATCCCGTGCGCCTCGTGGTGCCCGGCTGGGAAGGCAACATGTGGGTCAAATGGCTGCGTCGCCTTGAGGTGGGGGATCAGCCCTGGCACCACCGCGAAGAAACCTCGAAGTACACCGATCTCTTGGCCGATGGCCGCTCGCGCCGCTTCACCTGGATCATGGATGCGAAATCGGTCGTCACCAACCCGTCTCCGCAGGCACCGCTGAAGGTGAAGGGGGCGAACGTCCTC
This sequence comes from Pseudomonadota bacterium, assembly GCA_020161475.1. Lineage (GTDB taxonomy): Bacteria > Pseudomonadota > Alphaproteobacteria > Rhizobiales > Beijerinckiaceae > Rhabdaerophilum. The sequence continues at coordinate 8,830 of JAIUNQ010000098.1, forward strand.
TCGGGCGTGGCGTGGTCAGGCCGTGGCACCATCAAGCGCGTCGATGTCTCGCTCGATGGCGGGCGCAACTGGGCCACGGCCCGCATCGATGGCCCGGCGCTGCCGCTCTCGATGACGCGCTTCTATTTCGACTTCGATTGGGATGGCCGTGAGTTGCTCGTCCAGTCCCGCGCGATGGACGATACCGGCTACGTCCAGCCCACCAAGAACGAGCTGCGCAAGGTGCGCGGTCTCAACTCCATCTATCACAACAACGGCATCCAGACCTGGCTTGTGCGCGCCAACGGGGAGACGGAAAATGT
>JAIUNQ010000099.1 GCA_020161475.1 Pseudomonadota bacterium
TGAAAGCGCTGATCACCTTCCGCCCGCTGAACCTGCTCGGCCCCTGGCCGATGCGCGGCCCCTTCGATGCGATCTTCTGCCGCAACGTGATGATCTACTTCGATGCCCCCACCAAGGGAAAGCTGATCGACCGCTATGCCGACATGTTGCCTCCCGGCGGACATCTCTTCATCGGCCATTCGGAAACGCTGCTCGAACACGGCGGCCCGCTCAAGCTCAAGGGGCGAACCGTCTATGAGAAGGTGAAATCATGAAAGCCCGTCGGACACCCCCCCTCTCGGCTGGCTATTCCGAGGGGCACGCCACCCCAACCGCCTCTCCGCGCAACATCAAGGGCGACACCGTGCGCGTGTTGCCCGGCGATTATTACGTCACCGGGGATCCCGGCATCACGATTGTCACCATTCTCGGCTCCTGCGTGGCCGCCTGCGTGCGCGACCCCTTCACGGGCTTCGGCGGGCTCAACCATTTCATGCTGCCCGAGGGGGAAACCGGCGAATGGAACGGGGTCGGTGCGGCCTTCCGCTACGGCAACTTTGCCATGGAAGCGCTGATCAACGCGGTGCTGAAATCCGGCTGCGCGCGCCAGAATCTTGAGGTGAAGCTGTTCGGCGGCGCGAACATGCATGGCTCCGCCGCGGGCGTGGGCAGCAAGAATGCGCTTTTCGCCAAACGCTATCTCGACATGGAAGGCATTCCGCTCGCCTCGGCGGATCTGGGCGGGGAGTACGGGCGTCGCATCCATTACAACCCCGCGACCGGCAAGGTTCAGCGCCTCATCCTCAAGAGCCGTGAAGACGAAGCCCTGCGCACGGTCGAAAGCCGCTACGCCAGCTCGCTCAAGCAGACGAGCGTCGGCGGCGACATCGACCTTTTTGATTGAGGACTTCCCATGCCGATCCTTCCCCCGCTCTCGCGACCGATCAAGGTGCTGATTGTGGACGATTCCGCCCTGATCCGGCAGATGCTGGGCGAGATGCTCTCGGCCAGCCCGGAATTCGAGGTGGTCGGCACCGCGCCCGATCCGCTGGTGGCGCGCGAGAAGATCAAGCGCCTGAACCCGGACATGATCACGCTCGATATCGAAATGCCGAACATGGACGGCATCGAGTTCCTGCGTCGCCTGATGGCCCTGCGCCCCACGCGCGTCCTGATGGTCTCCACCCTCACCGCCCGCAACGCGGACATCACCCTGCACGCGCTTGAGCTGGGCGCGATCGATTGCCTCGAAAAGCCGCGGGATATGGGCGAGGCCGGGCTGAGCGCCTTTCGCGAAGAGCTGTTGCACCGCGCCCGCATTGTGGGAACCGCGCGCCTGCCGGAAAAGCCAACGGCGCCTCCCCCGGCGGCACAATCGAGCGCGGCACCGCTGCAGGCGCCGGATAATGCCATCATCGGCATTGGGGCTTCAACAGGCGGCGTCGAAGCGCTGATCACCCTGTTTTCGGCGCTGCCGCCCATGATGCCCCCCATCGCGGTGGTGCAGCACATGCCGACCAAGTTCACCGCCAGCTTCGCCAAGCGCCTCAAGTCCATGAGTGCGCTCGACGTGCGTGAAGCGCGCGACGGAGAGCTGATTGATGCCGGCAGTGCCGTGGTGGCACCCGGCGGCTATCACATGCAGATCCGCCGCACGCGGGAAGACCGCTACATGGTGGCCTTGTCGCAAGGCGAGCCCGTGAGCGGCCATTGCCCCTCGGTGGACGTGATGTTTTCCTCGCTCGCCCGCTGCGCCGGTCCCAATGCGGTGGGCGTCATCCTGACCGGGATGGGCCGCGACGGCGCAGACGGCATGTTGGCCATGCACCGCGCCGGGGCCTGGTGCATCGGGCAGGATGCGCAAAGCGCTCTCGTTTACGGCATGCCCCGCGTGGCCCACGAGCTGGGCGGCGTAGATGAGCAAGCCGCCCTCACCCGTATCCCCTCGCGCATTGTGCGGGCGCTGGCCGAACGTGCGGGCCGGCAGGCACGCCGGGTGGGATAAGGGAACAAATTGCAATCCTAAGTTAATACATAACAATCTAGAGTTGTTTAATCCCTGCATAAAATCCGAGGCGCCCGTGGCCTATCCCTCTTTCAAACCAGCGCCGCCCGAGCCGGCCGAAGACGCCTTCGAAAGCGTCGCGGTGGTGGAACGGCGGATGCTGGAGGCGCTGATGGCGGAGCTGAACGCCGTCTCCGAGCTGGTGGAAGACAATACCGTGCATGTCTCGGAGCGGTTTTCGGCCATTGCGCGTGATTCGGGCCAACAGAACCTGCGCATGCGCACCCTGATCGAAAACTCGGACGCGATCGACTGCGGAGGCGAGCGAATCGCCCTGACGGAACTCGCCGGCGACCTCAAATCCTCGCTCGGCGACCTGATCTCCAAGATCCTGTTTCTCTCCTCGCGCGGGATGCAGATGGTCTATGCGCTGGAGGATGTTCTGGTCGAGATGCGGGCGGTCAAGCACTCCATCTCGCTCATCGACAAGATCAACAGCCAGACCAATCTTCTTGCGCTGAACGCCAAGATCGAGGCCGTGCACGCGGGAGAAGCGGGCAAGGGCTTCTCGGTGGTCGCCAACGAGGTGCGCGAGCTGGCGGGCAACACCAACCGCATCGCGCATGACCTGCGCGAGCGCATCACCAAGGTCACGCGCGATCTCGACCAGAGCTTTGATCTGCTCAAGGAAATCTCAACCATCGACATGTCCGAGGAGAACATCCTCGCCAACGAACGCATCAACATGATCGTGGAAGGGCTGGTGCTTCAGCATCAGAACTTCTCCTCGGCTCTGGCCCAGACGACGGACAGCTCTGACCGCCTTGTCGGGGATCTCAACGAGGCCGTGGTGCGCATGCAGTTTCAGGACCGCACCAAGCAGAAGATCGAGAACATCTGCGGCGTCATCGCGGCGCTGATCAACACGCGCAACATTCCCGGCCTCGACAGCACCACCATGATCCAGTGCCTCACCCAGCCGGTGACGCTAGGCGACATGAAGGCCCGCCTGCTGGCCGCCGCCAACAACCAGCCCCCGCCGACGATGGAAGACCCCAGCGACGACGACAACGACATCGAACTCTTCTGAGAAAGGAACCGCCCTATGCGCATCGAGTCCCGCAAGGAGAACACCAGTTTCCGCGTGCGCCTGCAAGATCGCATGACCTTCTCCGACCACGGCCAATTCCGGGATCTGCTCACGGAAATCACGCGGGAGAAGGCTCAATCGGCCGTTTTTGACATGTCCGAACTTGTCTCCATCGATAGCGCCGGGCTCGGCATGTTGATGATCGCGCTGGAGGAATCGCGCAAAGGCGGCTGGGCGCTCTCGCTGCGTGCGCCCCAGGGGCATGTGCGCAAGCTGCTTGAACTCGCCTGCTTCGACAAACTGATCCCGATCCTGCACTGACCCCCTCAAGAGCCAGGAAAACCCATCATGTCTGTCGCTCGCGTCCTGCCTGCCTTCAGCTACGGCTCCGTTGCCGACCCCGAACTGGCGCGGGCGCGGATTCTGGTCGTGGATGACTCCGAAGCCTTGCGCAAAACCATCAGCATCTACCTGCGCCATGGTGGCTATCGTGACATCCATGAGGCCGCAAGCGGGGAGGAGGCGATGAGCGCCGCAGACGCGCTCTCGCCGGATCTGATCATCACCGATCTGCTCATGCCCGGCATGGACGGGCTGGAATTGTGTCGCCGCCTGCGCGCTTCCAGCCGCCACGCCAATGTGCCCGTGCTGATCCAGACCGCGCGCGCCAATGGCGACAACCGCGGCGAGGTCTTCTCCAATGGCGCGACCGATCTGATCTCCAAGCCCATCAATGCCCGGGAAATGCTGGGCCGGGTGCGGGTGCATCTCGAACAGCGCGCGCTGGTGCAGAAGCTCACGAAGTATCAAAGCATGATGGCCGAGGATCTGGAGCTGGCCCGGCGCATGCAGGAATCCATCCTGCCCAACCAGACCGACATTGCCTCGGTCGAGGCCGCCTTCCCGGTCGAGATCGCCAGCACCTATCGCGCCTCGCTGGGGCTGGGGGGCGACCTGTGGGGCATCTCCGTGCCCGGCGAGAACCAGATCGGCATCTATCTCGCTGACTTTACCGGCCATGGCGTGGCGGCCGCGCTCAATACCTTCCGCTTCCACTCGATCCTGCGCGACCAGCACTTCGATGAATTGCCGCTCGCCGAGGCCATGAGCTCGATGAACGATTTTTTGGCCGACACCCTGCCCACCGGCCAATTCGCCACCATGCTCGCCTTCCGCATCGACTTCGAGGAAAACTCAATCGAATTCTCCTCGGCCAGCGGCCCGCCGCCCATGCTGCGCTTTGGTCCGGATGGCGATTTCGAACCCATTGTGCTGGCAGGCTTTCCCTTCGGCATCATGCGTGATGCCTCCTTTGCCACCCGCAAGTTCCCCTTTCCGCCGGGGTCGGCCGCGCTCTTCTATTCGGACGCGCTCATCGAAACGCCCGCCCCGCCCTATTCGATCTACACCCCGGAAAACCTCGGCAAGACGCTGAGCACGGCGCAGGAGGACACCGCCGAAGCCCTGCGCGATTGCGTGCTCCAAGGCATTGCCGACTACGAACTGGAAGATGACCTCACGCTGATCGCGATCCGCCGGAAGGAGGGATGAACCATGGCGCGCACGGCAGAAAAAACCACCGAAACACCGCATCCCTGCGCGGCCCCGAACACAGCCCTTTGCCCCGAAACCGCTCGGTGTGACCGTTCGCGCTCGAACGATCCCGATTGGACACCACCCGACTTCTGCGCCCCGGAACGCATCGAGACCTGCCCCTTGGCCCAACAACACGCCACCATCCGCGACTACATCTCGATGAACAAGCCCGCCATCGGGCGGATGCTGCGCGGGGTGTTCGAAATCTCCACCTTTGATGAGGCGGAGAAGCTGGCCACCATGCTGGCCTCGCATTGCCCCAACCCGGATATGGCCGCCATCGGCATCTGGGAGCTGCTGGCCAACGCCATCGAGCACGGCAATCTGGAGATTGATTTCGCCCTCAAATCCACCCTGCTGATGCAGGGGCGCCTTCATGCCGAGATCGAGCGCCGCCTGAAGCTGCCGCAATACCGCAACCGCACGGTGCAGGTCTTCTTCAAGCGCCACGCACGCTTTATCCGCCTCAGGATCATCGACGAGGGGCCGGGCTTCGACTTTGAAGCCGCGCTGAAGGCGGAGCGCCCTGCCCTTGCCCCCAACGGGCGCGGGCTGATGCTGGCGCGCACCATGACCTTCTCGCGCATCCGCTTCATCGGCGCGGGCAATATCGTCGATGCCACCATCGACCTTGCCATTCCACGCCGCTGACCCGCTCAGGCGGCGGCGTGGACCGAAAAGGTGGAGACGACGCGCTCATAAACGCCGCGCTTGAACGGAATGATCAGCTCGGGCAGGCGTTCCAGCCGCTCCCAGCGCCATTCCACGAACTCCGGCTTATGCGCTCCGCCGCCCGGCGCCACGACGTTGATTTCGCTCTCGTCACCCGTAAAGCGCAGCGCGAACCACTTCTGCGTCTGCCCGCGATAGCGCCCCTTAAGCGCGCGCCCCATGGTCGGCATCGGGAGGTCATAATTGTACCAGTCCGGCGCTTCCGCGATCAGCTTGGTCGAGCGGATGCTGGTTTCCTCATAAAGCTCGCGCAGGGCGGCCACATAGGGATCTTCTCCGGGGTCAATACCGCCCTGCGGCATCTGCCACTCGTAAACCGGGTCCTTGTACTCCGGGCCCTTGTCCGGGCGGCGGCGCGCCACAAAGACAAGTCCCTGAGCGTTGAACAAAGCCACGCCCACACACGGGCGATAAGGCAGGCTCTCGATGTCTTTCGGCATCGTTTCCTCAAAATCAGAATCTGTCGGGAGCGCTCACGGCGCGTTGCGTGCCATGATGGCCGAAATCGGCGCCAACACAACCCCACGATCCGTCGCAGTGCGGGCAAAGGCCGCCACACGCTCGATATTCGCCGGCAGGGCCGGAATGGTGATGACCGCTCGGCCCTTCTTGCGGGCGATCTGCTCGGTGTCGCGCAGCAGCTGGTCGAGGCTGATGCGGCCATCGGTCTCGGCCACGCGATCCGCCGTGGCGCTCGGCAGGCGCGCCTTCTTGGCGAGCCCTTCGGTCATGGAATCCGCCGTGGTGCCGTCATCGAGATACAGCAACCCGCGGCGGCTGATTTCATCCAGCAGCGCGCCATAGCTGGACTGATCGCGCATGAGGCGCGCGCCCATGAAATTGGTCAGCCCGACATAGCCGGTGAAGCGGCTCATCAGCCAACGCAAACGGGCGATATTCTCGCCCTTGGCATCCCCCGCCCGCAGCGTATGCGGCCCCGGATCCGACTGAGGATAGTCATGCGGTTCCATCGGCACCTGAAGCAGGATTTCGTGCCCCTCGGAGCGGGCATCGTTCACCTGCGCTTCGAGATCGCGGCCATAGGGCGCGAAGGCCAGCGTCACCTCGCCCGGCAGCTTGCGGATCGCGGCATCGGTGCCGCGCGCGCTGATGCCCACGCCGGTCATCACAATGGCGATCATCGGCTTGTCGGTCGCCGCGAAAGAACGGGCGTAGAGTTTATAGGCGCGATGGCCGGACGCGCTGACGACGGGCAGAATGCCCTGATCCGTGCGCTCCGCCACACGCGTATCATAGAGCGGCTCGGTGGCGCTGCCCGTGGGCACATTGTCCGGCACCTTGATGACAAGACCACCGCCGGGCGTGTTCTGGCGTTCGATGGTCGAGACATTCGCCCCGCCGGCGGAGGGCGCGGCCGAGGTGGTGGGGGCATTGGCGGCTGGGCGCGTGGCGACCTTCTCGGCCCCACGCTCGATCTGTGCGACAGCCGAAACAGGCTTGGCCTCGCCCACAAAACGCATCGCGGCCACGGCCAGCATCACCGACACCAGCACGGACAAAAGCACGACAAGGCCCAGCCGCCACTGCGGGGGGATGCCCCGCTGGCGCTGCCCCGGCCGAACGCCGAGGGGAGTAGCCATGCCTTCAAATGCCATTGCCGAACCTTCACAGGGTGCCAAAGCAGGTAGAAACACCCGCTTTGAACCGTAAACAGCGATGGTTAACCAAGCGTTGCGCCGCTCTCCCCAAAAGCTGTCTTTCCTACGTTTTCTGCCGCAAACACCAACGAAAAAGGCCCGCTCCAACCGGGGAGCGGGCCTTGAAAGGTTAACCCGGCAGCACTTTTATGCCGTAGCGAAAAGGAAACCCCTGCGAAACGAAGCGCTTAATTTTTGGGCGCATCCGTCTTGGGCGCTTCCGCCTTGGGAGCCTCGGCCTTGGTGTCGGTCTTGGCTTCGGCCTTCACCTGCGGCTTGGCGCTCGGCAGGGAGGCACCCTCACCCGGATTGGCCTTGCTGACCTCACCGCGCAGGAACTTCACCGCCCATTGGATCTGCTTGTCCTTCTCGCGGTCCGGCGGCACGTAGCCCGAGGAGCCGGCACCCTGTTCCTCATCCTGATTGACCTTGATATGGCCCTTGATCGAGGCTTCGCCCTTGATCTCGTCCTTGCCCTTCAGATCGTCCGGCACATCCTGCGCCACGATGATGTCGGGCGTGATGCCCTTGCCCTGAATGGAGCGGCCCGAGGGGGTGTAGTAGAGCTGGGTCGTCAGCTTGAGCGCATAATTGCCGCGCAGCTGGAAGATCGACTGCACCGAGCCCTTGCCGAAGGAGCGCGTGCCCACGATAGTGGCGCGGGCGTGATCCTGCAGCGCACCAGCCACGATCTCCGACGCCGAGGCCGAGCCGCCGTTGACCAGCACCACCACCGGCTTGCCATCGGTGATGTCGCCGGGGCGCGCCAGCGCTCGGTTGGTCTGATCCGGGGTCTTGCCGCGCGTGGAGACGATCTCACCCGCTTCGAGGAAACCGTCCGCGACATAGATCGCCTGGTCGAGCAACCCGCCTGGATTGTTGCGCAGATCGATGATGAAGCCCTTGAGCTTGTCCTTACCGATCTCCTTGGTGAGCGAATCGACAGACTTCTTCAGCCCCTCGAAGGTCTGCTCGTTGAAGGAGCCGATGCGGATATAACCGACATTGTCGCCTTCCTTCTGCGCGCGCACCACCGGCGGACGGATGGTGTCGCGGGTGATTTCCACCTCCACCGTGTCCTTCTTGTTGCGCAGCAGCTTCAGCTTCACCTTGGTGCCCTTGGGGCCCTTCATCTTGTCCACGGCCTGCCCGAGGGTGAGGCCCTGCACCTGCTCGCCGTCGATGGCGGTCACAAGATCATTGGCACGCACACCGGCTTTGGCGGCCGGCGATTCATCGAAGGGGGTGACGACCTTCACGAGGCCGTCTTCCATCTGCACTTCAATGCCAAGACCGCCGAACTCACCGCGGGTCTGCTGCTGCATCTCCTGATTCGACTTCTGGTCGAGAAAGGTGGAGTGCGGATCCAGCGACTGAACCATGCCGTTGATGGCCGATTCGATCAGCTTGGCCTCATCGGGCTTTTCCACATAATCGGCGCGGATCTTGTCGAAGATCTCGCCGAACAGGGTCAGGCGGCGATAGGTCTCGGCAGAGCTGTTGGCATTGGCCGGGGAGAGCACCTGTTCCACGCCGACCAGCGCAAGGGCGCCCAGCGCGACACCGGAAAAGAAAAGAGGAAGCTTGCGCATTATCCGCGTGCCTTTTCGGCCAATTGTGAGGTCCACCAGGGCGACGGATCGACCGGAGATCCGTCCTTTCTAAATTCGACATAAAGCGCCGGACGCGCAACGCCAAGGGCAGTGCCCTGAGAAACCGTTCCGGCGGGAGCATTGGCGGGCGCGGCGGCAGGCATGAACCCCACCGGCTCCCCGGCCAGCACGAACTGGCCGATATCCACCGACAGGCGCTCCATGCCTGCCAGCACCACATGGTAGCCATTGCCAGCGTTGATGATCAAGAGATGCCCGTAACCCCGGAATGGGGCAGCAAAATGAACCCAGCCATCGGCGGGTGCTGTCACCACCGCGCCGCCATTGGCAGCAAAGGTAACACCGCGTTCCAGTCCGCCAAGAGCATCGCGCGCACCAAAGCGTTTCGACACCTC
>JAIUNQ010000002.1 GCA_020161475.1 Pseudomonadota bacterium
CGGAGCCCGCAAACAGCGTCGTCACCTCGCCCCAATCCACCTCATTGCCGATGACGTGCATGTAGGTGGAGCAGAGCGGCTCGACATCCTTCTTGGTGATCTTGAGCAGGATGGTGAAACAGGTGAAGCCCGCCTTGGTGCCGCGCGCGAATTCTTCGGCCAGCCAGCGGTCAAAATCAGTGAGAACAGGGGCTTCGCTCATCAGAAATCCACCACAGGGGTTTCGGGACGATAGACATCGTAAAGGGCCAGAAAGTCGTTTCCGGTGCGGGTTTTATGCTTGGCCTCATAGGTGGCGAGCGCTTTGAGAACGCTGCCCTGCGTGGCCTCATCCTCACAATTGAGGAGCGTGTCGATGGCATCAATGACAGGCCGGAAGGCGTCGATGAGCGGACCATGCGCCTCGCTCGCGCGGGTCAGCCCGGTTTCCTCTTCCAGCACACGCTCACCCGCCGCATAAGCCGCCGCATCATCGGGAGCCCCCTCGATGGCGCTGGCGAGCGCCGCCAGCAATGCGGCGCGGCGATTGGCGAAGATGCGGGCGCGCTCCAACGCGCGCAACTCCTCGGCGAAGCGCGCGCGGCATTCGGCCTCGGCGGCATCACAACGGGCGGCTTCCGCGCGGATCAGATCAAGGAAGGTGGGAGGCGCGTCAACGGGCATATCACCCCCCAAGGATTGATGGCGGAAGAGAATGGGAGTCGAACCCACCAGGGACCGGCTCACGGCCCCAACCGGATTTGAAGTCCGGCCGCCCCACCGGGGACGATTCTCTTCCAAGATTGATGTTATTGGCTGCTTCGCCTTCCGGCGCAACCGGTTCAAAAAGCATGCGGCGATGAGGGTTCATGCGGCGCAGGTCTGCCCGCCGGATGGTGACGCCATGACGATCGAAAAACTCGAGAATCTGGATGGCGACCTTGCGCCCCACGGCTGAGCCGCTGGCGGCCTCCAAGGCATCGCGGAAGGCCCCCGCATTGAAGGGGCCGCCCGCAGCTTCCAATTCTCCCGCAAGGCGCACCGCCTCTCGCGTGGCATGGCGCAGCAGGAAGTGATCCAGCGCGAATTCATCGGCCTGCCCGGCGCGGGCGCAATGGCGCAAAAGGCGGCGGATGGCGGCTTCATCCTCCTGAAGCGCGTTGGCGATGTCGCGCACGCGGGGCGGGCGAAAACGCTCGGCGGCATCAAGGCGCGGGCGGATTTCGTACCAGAGGTTTTCATCCTCCAGCGACAGCTCCACCTTGTGGCTGGCAAGGCGCAGGAAATTGCCCTCAAACGCCACATCGCCGCGCGCGGCAAAACGGCGCAGCAGCAGCCTGAACAGCGGCGCGGGAATGCGCGGCGCGATGGCCATGCGCAGGCGCTCCAGCCCTTGGCCCGGCATATCGGGGTTATCGGCATGGAACGCGCCGAGCGCCGCTTTCAGCTCCGCCAGAAGGGCCGCTTCGCGTGTCACGGTCAGCAGGAATTCGTCGTCCAGCAGCAGGGCGTCGCCCGCCAAAGGCAACGCCTGCGCCCGCGACAGACCGCGCATGCGCGCAAAAGCGGTGAGCGACACCGGGGCGGCAGAAACTGCCATCAGCGCCGCAAGCGCTGCCGCATCATCGGCGTTTTCCAGCGCATCGAGCACGCCCGAACGCTCCGGTGTGCGGCGCTTGCGCTCGGGCGGGGCGAGGTCCAGCAGGTGTCCGCCCGCCAGTGTGAAGCTCTCGGAAGGATCGCGCAGGACAAACCGGTCGCCCGAGAAGGCGGCAATGGGCTGATCGAGCACCAGTTGGACACGCGCCAAATCTCCCGCCTGCGGGGCCTTGTCCTCCAGCAGCACGATGCGGCAGCCGGTTTCCGCCGTGGCATGGTGAAGCCGCGCGGGCATCCATTGCAGCAAGCCCTTTTTCGCGCCGGGCGCGACGCGCACTTCGGCATCGATGCGCCGGGTCGGGGCATGGGCCTCGGGCGCAAGGATCATGTCCCCCCGTTTGATGGCCTCGCGCTCGATTTTCTCGCCAACAAGGTTGAGCGCGCAGCGGTCTCCTGCGCGTCCCTCATCGCTTTTGCGGTTCTGGGCGTGGATTGCGCGCACGCGCGCTTCCAGCCCTGAGGGAGAAACAAGCACCCTGTCTCCCACCTTCACAACGCCATCGAGCACAGTGCCGGTGACAACCACACCCGCGCCCGCGAGCACGAAAGCCCGATCCACCGCAAGGCGGAACAGGCGTGTCGCCATGCGCGGTTGATGAGATTGATGGCGCTCGACGAGCGCGGATTTGAGCGCCTCCACCCCCTGCCCGGTGAGGCTGGAAACGGGGTAAACCGGGCTGCCCGCAAGCGGCGTGGGGGCGAGCAAGGCGGCAATCTCGGCTTCCACCGCAGCAAGGCGCGCCTCATCCACCTTGTCGGCCTTGGTGAGCGCGACAAGCCCGCGCGACACACCGAGCAGGGCCAGCAGTTCAACGTGCTCGCGCGTTTGCGGCATCACACCGTCATCGGCGGCCACCACGAGCAGGGCAGCCTCCACCCCCTGTGCGCCCGCCATCATGGTGGAGACGAAGCGTTCATGGCCCGGCACATCGACAAAGCCGATGGTGGAGCCATCCGCCTGCGGCCAATAGGCAAAACCAAGGTCAATGGTGATGCCGCGGGCTTTTTCTTCCTTCAGGCGATCCGCGTCGACCCCGGTGATCGCCTTGATCAGCGCGGTTTTGCCATGGTCGATGTGGCCCGCCGTGCCGAAGATCATGCGGCACCTTTTGCCAGAATCTGCTGCGCCATCGCCTCGGCATCAGCATGGGCAGCTTCCGGCAGGCTGGCTTTGACTGCACCATAGAAGGTTTCCGCCAGCGCCGAGGCCTTGGCGCGCGCCATCACCAGCAGCACATAGGCACGAAAGGCGTCGCGCTCGACACCAAGGCCCATATGGTTGGCTGCGCCCAGCATGGCCATGGCATCACCATCGCCCGCCTCAACGCCCTTGGCCCACCATTTGGCAGCCTCTTCCGGGTTACGCTCCACCCCCAGAGCATTGTGAAAAATCATGCCCATGCGCGTCATGGCGCTGGCAATTCCCGCGTTCGCTGCCGCCTCGGCCCAGCGGCGCGCTTCAACGGGGTTGGCGGGGCAGACATCGTCTTCCAACAGCATCCAGGAGAGCATGTCCTGCGCAGGTGCATCACCGGCTTCAGAGGCTTTGAGATACCAATCCAGCGCGGCCTGATAATCCTGCGTGCAGCCCTTGCCCTGAAAAAAGGCGGCGGCCAGATTGCGCATGGCGACCGGATCGCCCTGATCCGCTGCAACATGAAGCCACTTGAAGGCGAGTTCGTGGTTCACCTCCACGCCCAAGCCGCCCACGAAACACGCGCCAATGTTGTTGGCCGCGCGGGCATTGCCCGCATGCGCCAACGGCCCCCAGATGGCGAGCGCAGCCTCGTAATGCCCGGCCTCCGCCAGCGCCTTGGCCTCGGCGAGCTGGGTTTCGACATCAACCGGCGGCGAAGCCTCGGCCTTTTTGCGGAACAGCGAGAAAATCATGCCGCACTCCCCAGTTGGGCGAGGAAGGTGGCCTCATCCTCAAGGCAGCGCAGATCGAGCATCAGGCGATCCTCGGCGATGCGGCCGATGACCGGAACGGGCAGGCTGCGCAGCTTGGCCGCCAAAGCATCGAGCCCCTTGCCCTTGCGTTTGGCCTGCGGGGCGGCAAAAAGCGCCGCGCTTTCCAGCGTGTCGAGCGGGAGCGCGCCGGAGCCGATCTGGCTGGCGCAATCCATAACCCCTGCCTCCCAGCCCTCGCCGAGGAAGGCCTGCCACGCGGGCAGAAGCCGCTGCGCCTGTGCGCACATATCGGGCCGTTTGCGGTTGAAAAAGCGCAAGGTGGGAAGCGTTTCGTGCAGCGTATCGGGGTTGCGATACAGGCGCAGCGTCGCTTCCAGCGCGGCAAGGCGCAGCTTGTCGAGCCGCAGCGAGCGCTTGAGGTGGTTCTTGGCGCAGGCGCGCACGAGATCCTTTTGGCCTACGATGAAGCCCGCCTGTGGTCCGCCGAGGAGCTTGTCACCGGAGAAGGAGACAAGATCCGCCCCGTCTTTCAAGGCATCCTGCACCGTGCGCTCGCGGGCAAGGCCATAGCGGGAGAGGTCAACCAATGTGCCCGAGCCGAGATCATCGAAGAGCGGCACGCCGTGCTTTTTCGCCAGCGCCGCGAGCTCTGGCGCGGGCACCTCCTTGGTGAAGCCCGAGATGATGTAGTTCGAAGTATGCGCCTTCAGGATCATCCCCGTTTTCGGGGTGATGGCCTCCTCGAAGTCTTTCAGATGCGTGCGATTGGTGGCCCCCACCTCGACAAGCCGGGTGTTCGCACGGCGCATGATCTCGGGCAGGCGGAACGCACCCCCGATCTCGATCAGCTCCCCGCGCGAGACGATGGTTTCGCGGCCCTTGGCGTGGGTCGCCAGCACGAGGAGCACCGCGGCGGCATTGTTGTTGACCGCGCAGGCATCCTCCGCCCCCGTCAGTTCGCGCACAAGGCCGCGCACGTGGTCATCGCGCTCACCGCGCGCACCACCGTCGAGCGCGTATTCCAGCGTCGTGGGGTGGCGCATCGCCTCCACCACCGCCTCAATTGCGGCTTCGGGCAGCACAGCACGGCCCAGATTGGTGTGAAGCACCGTACCGGTTAGGTTGAACACTCGGCGCTGGGAGGGCATCGCACGGGCGGCAAGATGCTGATCGGCGGCGACCAACACCGCCTCCGGTGCCGGGCAGGCCGCGCCTGATTTCATCGCGTCACGGGCATCATCCAGCGCGGCGCGCAGCGCGTTCGTCGCCTCGCGGGCCCCGAACTGCGCCGCCAGTGCGCGACCGGCATCCTCCGCCAGCAGACGGTCCACGGACGGCAGGCGGGAAAAATCCACCCCGGCCATGGCTCAGAACCCGGCGAGATAGGCGTTGAACCCGGCGCGGCTGAAACCCGCCTCGCGCACCATGAGATCGAGGCCGGCGCTCGCGACATCATCGGCCACGGCATCAAGTTCCGGGTCGGTGACGGTGTAAAGGATCTTGAGGTAGCGCTTGCACTCGTCGCAGCACTCGGCCTTGAGCGTATCGGCCGTGCCCTGCACATGGTTGTAGTGAATGCCCTTGGTGGAAGAGCACGCCACGCATTTCACGCGCACCACATGCCACTGTGTGGCGCAGCAGCTGCAGGTCGCAAAGCGCGTGTTCTGCGAGCCGACTGTGCCGACGACCGAAGAGGACACCGGCGGGCCGCCACAGGCCGGGCAGGCCCCATCGGAAACCGGGGTCAGCCGGTCCGCATCGAGCAGGGCGGCGAGGCGCGCAAAATGCACCTGCAAGGCCGCAGCAACATAAACATGCTCGGCGATTTCCTCATGAGGCAGGGTGTCGGAGAGGACCGCATCCACCATGGCGCGGCGCTCATCGGCATCCGCTGCGATGACGCCTTCCAGCGCTGCCATGGCCTTGTCAGGCATCTCGACGGTTTTGAGGGCACTGAGCAGCGCGTCGAGCGTTTTCATGGCAACATCGGCCGCGGGCAACGAGGCCCGCGCGATGGGCGCCATGCCATGCTCAAAGGCGCGCTCCAACGCTTCGCTCTCCGGCAGAGCAACCGGCGGCAGGGTTTCCAGCAAGGCGGCCTGCGCCTTGGCGATGGCCGCAAGAAATTCAAGGTAGCCCTTGAGCTGGTGATCAGGCGCGAGCGCGGCAAAACGCTTGGCGCGGACCTCAAACAACGTCTCGGGCTTGGGGGTCACCGCCATCGGCGGCTTGGCTTCCTCGCCGAGGTGCATCGGCTGGAACTGGGGCGCAACGGGCGCTTCGCTCATACGGGTCGAACCTCACGGGTCACGATGGAGGCCGGTTGTTGTTTCCGTCCCGCTGTTGTTGGCCGTGCGGGAGAATACCCGCACGGCATTCTTGTTGTTCGGCGGGATTACCCGCGCAGCACGGTGGTTGCCCGGCCGATTACTCGGCCGGGGTTGCCTTGTTGCGGGCTTCCTCGCGCAGCCACTTGCGGTGGTGGCGATAGGCCCAACCTGCGGTTACGGTGCCCTTGGTCATGGCGGAGATGGTGCCACGAACCCAGATCGCCGCATAGACATGCACGATCCAGATGGTGATGGCGCCAATGCCGCAGACAGCATGAACAAGAACCGCAATGCGCTTCTGGTCGATGGTGGTGTAGGCGTAGAAGTACTGATCCCAGATCACGACGCCCGAGGTGATGAGCGCCAGAATGAGGATCGACATACCCCAGAACACCATCTTCTGGCCGGCATTGTACTTGCCAATCTCCGGCACTTTTTCCTCGTCTCCCTTCATCACGGAGTCGAGGTTTGCCATCCACTTGGCATCGTCCTTGTTCCAGAGGTTTAGCTTCCAGAAGCGGAAGAACAACCCGAGGAACGAGAAGAACAGCACAACGCCGATCCAGGGATGGAGCGCGCGCGTGTTGGAGCCGCCGCCGAACAGAGCCGTGAGGCCGAACAGCGAGGGATGAAACAGCGCGAGCCCCGAGATGGCCAGCAGGATCAGGCTGATCGCCGTGACCCAGTGGTTGAGACGCGCTCCCGTGGTGTAGCGCGAGACTTGCGGTCTGAAGCCGTCTGACATCACGCGCTCTCCTTGATTTTCCCGTCGAGGGTTTTCTTGCCTTCCTGCTCATCATGCTCGGTGACGCGGTTCGCGCCCACGATCAGGTGGTGAACAGCACCGGCCACTGCCGCGAAGGCAATGAGGCCCATGCCGGCATACTTCGTGACCCCCTTCCACAGTTCGACAACCGGGGAAATCTTCACGTCATTGCCGGGCAGGCTGGCATAGACCTGCGGCTTGTCGGCGTGGTGGAGCACGTACATGACGTGCGTGCCGCCAACACCCGGCGGGTCATAAAGGCCCGCGTTCTTGTAGCCACGCGAGGTGAGGTCCTTGATGCGCTTTTGCGCGAGGTCCTTCATCTGCGCCTTGGTGCCGAAGGAGATGGCCTGCGTCGGGCATGCCTTGGCACAGGCAGGCCCCTGCCCGACCGAGACACGATCCACGCAAAGCGTGCACTTATAAGCCTTTTCCGTCGCCTTCGAGATGCGGGGAATATTGAAGGGGCAGCCCTTCACACAGTAACCGCAGCCGATGCAGGCATCCTTCTGGAAGTCCACGATGCCGTTGGTGTACTGCACGATGGCGCCGGGGGACGGGCAGGCCTTGAGGCAGCCCGGATCGGCGCAGTGCATGCAGCCATCCTTGCGGATCAGCCACTCGAGACGCCCCGTTTCCGGGTTGTCCCACTCGGTGTAGCGCATCAGCGTCCAGGAGTTTTCCGTCAGGTCGTGGGGGTTGTCATAAACCCCCACGTTGACGCCGACCGTCTCGCGAAGGTCGTTCCACTCAAGGCATGCCGTCTGGCAGGCCTTGCAGCCGATGCACTTGGACACGTCGATGAGTTTTGCGACCTCGAAAGTGTCCTTGAGCGGAAGCGCGCCTGTGATGCCACCACGGGTGGCGGATTGGCGGGCGATTTCAAGCGTTGCCATGTCTGCCTCCCTTCATCACGAGGTTGCCGGAGCGTCGGTCGGCGGTGTCGTCGGCTTGATATCGACGAGGAACGCCTTGAACTCCGGCGTTTCGATGTTGGCGTCACCGACGAAGGGCGAGAGCACATTGGCCCCGAAGCCCTTCTTGGTGGCCCCCATGAAACCCCAGTGGATGGGGATGCCCACCACGTGCACCGGTTTGCCATCACAGATGAGCGGCTTGATGCGCTTGGTGACCACGGCCTTGGCCTTGATGTAGCCGCGGTTCGAGTCCACCCGCACCCAATCGCCCTTCTTGATGCCGCGCAGCTCGGCGAGCTGTTCGGAGATTTCCACGAAGAGTTCCGGCTGCATCACCGCGTTCACGGCGTTGTGCTTGGACCAATAGTGGAAGTGCTCGGTGAGGCGGTAGGTCGTTGCCGCAAAGGGGAATTCCTTCGCATCGCCGAACTGCTCCATGTCGCCCTTGAAGACGCGCGCGGCCGGGTTGCCCCGCACCTTGCTCGCCACTAGGTTCGGCACCGGGCTTTCGAACGGCTCGTAGTGAACCGGGAAAGGCCCGTCCTTCATCAGCTTGTGAACGAAGAGGCGTCCGACGCCCTCGTTCGTCATGATGAAGGGCATCACCGTCTCCGGCTTGGCCGTGGGCGCGATATCCGGAATATCCGGACCCGACCACTTCGTGCCATCCCACGCGATCGGAGAACGCTTGGGATCCCACGCCTTGCCGCTCACATCCGCGCTGGCGCGGTTGTAGAGGATGCGGCGATTGGCCGGCCAGGCGAAGGCCCAGTTCTGGTGCACGCCAAGGCCCGAGGGGTCCTTGTTGTCGCGTCGCGCCATCATGTTGCCGGCCTCGGTGAAGGAGCCACAGTAGATCCAGTTGCCGCAGGCGGTGGTGCCATCGTCGCGCAGGGCGGCGAAGGCGACCATCTGCTTGCCCTTGGTGAGCAGCATCTTCGAAGGATCGGCCGGGTCCGGCACATCGGCGACGACGTAGCCGTTGAACTCGCGGGCAAGTTCTTCGGGCGAGGGCTCGTTCGGATCCTTGTAGTTCCAGGTCAGGGCCTTGATGGCATCCGGATAGGCGCCGCCTTCCTTCTCGTAGAGCGCTTTGAGGCGCTTGTAGAGCTGGGACATGATCCACACGTCAGTCTTGGCCTGACCCGGCGCATCCGCACCGGCCCAATGCCACTGAAGCCAACGCGAGGAGTTGGTGAGCGAGCCTTCATCCTCTGCAAAGCAGGTGGTGGGAAGCTCGAACACCTCGGTCTGGACCTTGGCGGGATCGGACTGGTTGAACTCCCCGTGGTTCTCCCAGAACCGCGCCGTTTCGGTCTTCAGCGGGTCCATCACCACAAGGAACTTCAGCTTGCCGAGCGCAGCCTTGATCTTGTTCTTGTTCGGGAACGACATCAGGGGGTTAAAGCCCTGACAGAAGTACCCGTTCATCTTGCCCTGGTGCATCATCTCGAAGGCACGCAGAACGTCATACGAGGGCACGTCCATCTTGGGGAGGAAATCATAGCCCCATTGATTGTCCGCGCGCGCGTTGTCGCCCCACATCGCCTTCTGGAAGGAGACGAAGAACTTCCGGTAGTTGCGCCAGAACGACACCTGATTGGGACGAAGCTCCTTGAAGCCTCGCGTCTTCATGTAGGTGTCGATGTCACTCTCGCGCTCATTGGGGAGCGTGAGGTAGCCCGGGATCAGGTTCGACATCAGGCCGAGGTCGGTCAGGCCCTGGATGTTCGAGTGGCCACGCAGCGCGTTCATGCCACCGCCCATCATGCCCATGTTGCCGAGGATGAGCTGAAGCATCGCCATGCAGCGGATGTTCTGCGAACCCTTGGAGTGCTGGGTCCAGCCCAGCGCATACATGGAGGTCATGACCTTGTCGGGCGCCGAGGTCTCCGAGATCATCTGGGCCACCTTCAGGAACGCGTCCTTCGGGGTGCCGCAAATGCGCTCGACCATCTCGGGGGTGTATTGCGCGACATGGGCCTTGAGCAGGTTCCACACGCAACGCGGGTTTTCCAGCGTGGTATCGACCTTGGCGAAGCCCTGCTCGTCGTATTCATAATCCCAGGACGAGCGGTCGTAGTCACGCTTGCTTTCGTCATACCCGGAGAAGAGGCCGTCCGAGTAGCCGAAACCTTCCTTCACGATGAAGGCGGCGTTGGTGTAGTTTTTGGTGTATTCCCACTGAACCTTGTCGTTCTTGATCAGATAGTTGATCACACCGAGCAGGAACGCGATATCCGTGCCCTGACGGATCGGGGCATAGTAATCGGCCACGGAGGCCGAACGCGTGTAGCGCGGATCGACGACAATCAGCTTCGCGCCACGGTTGGCTTTCGCCTCCGTAACCCATTTGAAGCCGCACGGGTGTGCTTCGGCGGCGTTGCCGCCCATGATGAGCACCAGATCGGTGTTCTTGATATCCTGCCAGCTGTTGGTCATTGCACCACGGCCAAATGTCGGAGCGAGACTCGCCACCGTCGGGCCGTGTCAGACACGGGCTTGGTTATCGAACACCAGCATACCGGCCGAGCGCACAACCTTGTAGGTCGCCCAGGCGGTTTCGTTTGTCGTTGCGGAGGCCGCGAGGAAACCGGTGGAGATCCAGCGGTTGACGGTCGCGCCGTCCTTGTTCTTGGCGATGAAGTTCGCGTCGCGATCATCCTTCATCAGGCGGGCGATGCGATCGAGCGCGGCATCCCAGGAAATGGGCTCCCACTTGTTCGAGCCGGGCTTGCGCACCATCGGCTCTTTCGTGCGCGTTTCCGCTTTGACGAAATCGAGCAGGGCAGAACCCTTGGGGCACAGCGTGCCTTTGTTGGTGGGATGGTCCGGGTCACCCTCGAGATGGACCAGCTGGCCCTTCTTGCCGGCGGCCTTGTCGGCCCCCTTCGAGTACAAAATGACACCGCAGCCAACAGAGCAGTACGGGCAGGTGTTGCGGGTTTCGGTCGTGCCTTCCAGCTTGAACGGGCGAATGGAAGCGGCGAGCGCCTCTCCTGCCCCATCAAAACCGAAGGCACCGATGGCCGTTCCGGCGACACCCGCTCCGGCAGTTCCGAGGAACTGACGCCGCGAGACGTCCTTCAACATGGGATTTCCTCCTCTTCTCGCGAGCCGGGGATACAGCTCTGCGAAGTCTGGACTTTCTCAAAACAGGTTCCACATGTCAATGAAATCAAAGAGGTTCACGGGTGGAAAAACCCTCAAAACCTTGTTACGAACCACACCAAGATCAACGCTTGCGTGCACAGCGATATAGTGCGGCGCAACATTTGCCTGCAACAAGCCTAAAATGCCAAAAACAATCAGTCTAATTCCTACCCGGTAAAGTGATTTATCCAGATAAATTCTTTCGATAAAAACGCCTTTATTTCACTATACAAACGTATTCGCGCATCCACCCTTAACATCGGAACAATGGAATAATGGCATCAAGCCCCGCGCAACATGGCCCCACACTTGACCTGTCAGGCAAATTCTGTCCGCAGGTGGTGCTGGAGATTGCCGATTTTGCCCGACACCAGCCTCAGGGCACCCAAATTCTGGTGATCAGCACCGATCCGCTCAGCACAATTGATGTACCGCTCTTTGCCATGAAACAGGGCCATGCGCTGGAAGTTCTGGCGCAAAGTGAGGCGGAGTGCCGCTTTCTGCTGACGATTCGCCCCTCCTGAGCCTCGCAACCGGATGATGCCCGTGACTGACAACACCCAACCGATCCGTCTTACCAGCTTTGCCCATGGCGGCGGCTGCGGCTGCAAGCTCTCGCCGGGCGTGCTCCAATCGCTGCTGGCGGAAATGCCGAAGGCGCACCCCTATGCCAACCTGCTGGTGGGCACCGAAACCTCGGATGATGCCGCCGTGTGGCAGCTTAACGAGACGATGGCGGTGATTGCCACTACCGATTTCTTCATGCCGGTGGTGGATGATCCGCGCGATTTCGGGCGCATCGCCGCTACCAATGCGATTTCCGACGTTTATGCCATGGGCGGCACGCCGATTTTCGCGCTGGCCATTCTCGGTATGCCGCTCGACAAGCTGCCGGTGGAGGCCGTGCGTGGCATTCTGGCAGGCGGCGCTGAGGCCTGCGCCGGGGCGGGCATTCCGGTGGCGGGCGGGCATTCGATTGATGCGCCTGAGCCGATCTATGGCCTCGCGGTCATCGGCATTGCGGACCCGAAGCAAATCCGTCGCAATGCCGACGCCAAAGCGGGCGACGCGCTGATCCTGACCAAGGGCATTGGCATCGGGGTTTATTCGGCCGCCATCAAGAAGGGCGCGCTGGATAGCGCAGCTTATGCCGAAATGGTGGCTTCCACCACGCTGCTCAACCGCATCGGCGCCGAGCTTGCCAAAGACAGCGCGGTGCATGCCATTACCGATGTCACCGGGTTCGGGTTGATGGGCCATGCACTGGAGATGGCGCGCGGCTCAGGCCTTTCGGTCGAGATCGATGCCAGTGCCGTGCCCTTTCTCTCGCGCGCCGTCGAATGGGCGCAGGGCGGGTTCATCACTGGAGCTTCCAAGCGCAACTGGGCGTCTTACGGCGAGCATATCCGCCTGCCCGCGGGCTTGCCACAGTGGCAGGCCGACCTTCTGACCGACCCGCAGACCTCGGGCGGGTTGCTGGTGAGCTGCAAAGCTGCGGATGCTGCGCGTCTGTGCGAGCAGATCCGCGCGGCGGGCTATCCGCTCGCCAGCGTCGTCGGGCGCCTTGAGGCTGGTGCGCCGGAGGTGCGCGTTATCGGGCAGATCGGCTGAAGGGTGCGGCAAGCGCCGCCCACCCTGAACTTACCCTGCGTAGGTGTAAGCCGTCTTGACCGTGGTGTAGAACTCGCGGGCATAGGCCCCCTGCTCGCGCGGGCCGTAGCTCGATCCTTTGCGGCCACCGAAGGGGGTGTGGTAATCCACGCCCGCCGTGGGCAGGTTCACCATAGCCATGCCCGCCTCCGAGTTGCGCTTGAAGTGCGTAGCATATTTCAGGCTGGTGGTGCAGATGCCGGAGGAGAGGCCGAAATCGGTGTCATTGGCCACCGCGAGGGCTTCCTCATAGGTCTTCACGCGGATCACCGAGGCCACCGGGCCGAAGATCTCCTCGCGGGCGATGCGCATCTGGTTGGTGCATTCGGTGAAAAGTGCGGGCTGAAGGTAGAACCCCGGCGTCTCCCGGTTGAGGCGCTCACCGCCCCAATGGAGCTTCGCGCCCTCCTTGCGGCCCAGGGCGATATAGTCCTCATCCACTTTCAGCTGCTTCTCATCCACCACAGGGCCGATGTGGGTGCCCGCCTTGAGGGCATCATCCACCACCAGGCCCTGAAGACGCTCGGTGAGCGCGGCAACGAAGGCATCATGAATCCCCTCCTGCACGATGAGGCGCGAGGAGGCCGTGCAGCGCTGGCCGGTGGAGAAAAACGCGCCGTTGGCCGCGCATTCCACCGCTGTTTTCAGATCGGCATCATCGAGAACGACGAGCGGATTCTTGCCGCCCATTTCCAGCTGCACCTTCTTCATCGGGCTGGCGGCGACGCAGGATGCCGCCACGTGACGCCCGGTGCCGACCGAACCGGTGAAGGAGACGGCGTGGATGCCCGGATGCTTGAGGATCGCCTCTCCCACCACCGAGCCGCGCCCCATGACGAGGTTGAGCACACCAGCGGGCAACCCGGCGCGGTTGAGGATATCAACCAGCATGTAGGAGGAATGCGGCACGAGGTCGGCGGGTTTGAGCACCACACAATTGCCGTAAGCCAGCGCGGGCGCGATCTTCCACGCGGGAATGGCGATGGGGAAGTTCCACGGCGTGATAAGGCCGACAATGCCGATAGCCTCGCGCGTGATCTCAACCCCGACACCGGGCCGTACGGAGGTGACGGCCTCGCCATTGAGGCGCAGCGCCTCGCCGGAGAAAAACGCCAGCACCTGCGCGGCGCGGGTCGCTTCGCCGATGCCCTCGGCCAGCGTCTTGCCCTCCTCGCGCGCCAGAATGCGGCCCAACTCGTCCTTGCGGGCCATCACCTCGTCTGCGGCCTTCTTGAGGATGTCATAGCGCTCCTGCGGCGTGGAGCGGCTCCAGGCCGGAAAGGCCGCCTGCGCCGCAGCAACCGCGCGGTCCACATCTGCCGCGCTGGCTTGGGCGAATTCGCCAATCACATCGTTGGTGTTGGAGGGGTTGATGTTCTTGCTGGCGCTGGTGGAAGCTACGGCCTCGCCGCCGATCATGTTGAGATACATGGGATTTCCTCTTTCAGGTCAGGGCGCGTCGGCGAGGATCAGGTCCGCCGCCTTTTCCGCGATCATGAAAACGGCGGCCTGCGTGTTGCCGGAGACCATGGCGGGCATCACCGAGGCATCAGCCACGCGCAAGCCCGCGATCCCTTTGAATTTCAGCGTGGAATCCACAACAGCCGCCGCATCCTCGCCCATGCGGCAGGTGCCCGCAGTATGGTAGATCGTCTGGCCGTTCTCGCGCGCAAAGGCGAGCCAATCCGCATCGGTTGAGCAGGCCGCACCGGGGCTGAGTTCCTGGCCGCGATAGGCCTCCATCGGCCCCTGCCCCACAATTTCGCGGGCCATTTTCATGCCATCGACCATCGTTTGTCGATCGGTTTCAGTGGCAAGGAAATTGGGGCGAATGGCAGGTTGGATTCGCGCATCCGGGCTTTCGATATGGATGGTGCCGCGCGATTCCGGCCTGAGCTGCGTTACGCCGATTGTCATGCCGGGGAGCTTGTCGAGCTTGCGCTCGGCGGCGTTGGCATAGCTCGCGTGCATGAAGAAGTACTGCACATCCGGCCCCTCAAGCCCCGGCCGCGTGCGCACGAAGCCATGCACAAGGCCGGTGCCGAGCGTGAGAATGCCGGTGCGGGTGGCAAAATACTGCGCC
Organism: Pseudomonadota bacterium; assembly: GCA_020161475.1. Lineage (GTDB taxonomy): Bacteria > Pseudomonadota > Alphaproteobacteria > Rhizobiales > Beijerinckiaceae > Rhabdaerophilum. The sequence continues at coordinate 14,449 of JAIUNQ010000002.1, forward strand.
ACCGCTCTGAGCAAGGGCAGCCCCTGCGCCTGCTCGTTCAGCGTCACCGGTTGCGTCACGCGCCAGTTCATGCGCGTGCAGAAATGGTCAATGTAGTTTTCGCCCACGCCGGAAGCCTCATGCACCACCGGGATACCGAGGGATTGCAGCAGCGCGGGGTTGCCGATACCCGAAAGCTCCAGCAGTTGCGGGGTCTGGATCGCGCCTGCGGTGAGGATGATCTCGCCCGCCGCCTCAAACACCTTGGGCTGGCCGTTGACCCGCACATGGATGCGCCGCGCGCGGCCTTCCACCAGCTCGATCTTTTCGACAAAGGCGTGGGTGACGACGTGAAGGTTGGGGCGGTTGCGCGCGGGCGCAAGGTAGGCATCCGCCGCGCTGACACGCCGACCGTTCTTCTGGTTCACCTGATAATAGCCGAAACCATCTTGCGAAGCGGCGTTGTAATCCGGGTTGAGCGGATGCCCCGCCGCCTGAGCCGCTGACACAAAAGCCTCGGCAATCGCGGGGCGCTCCTTCACCGTGGTCAGCGGCAGGGGGCCATCTGCATTGCGGGCGGGGTCGGGCGCGCCGTCCCAGGCTTCCAGCTTCTTGAAATAGGGCAGCACATCGGCAAAGCCCCAGCCGCGCGCGCCAGCCTGCGCCCAGCCGTCGTAATCCTGCGCCTGGCCGCGCACATAGATCATGCCGTTGATGAGGGTGGAGCCGCCGAGCCCCTTGCCGCGCGGCACGGCGATGCGGCGACCCATGGTGGCGTCTTCCGGGGTGGTCCAGAAGCGCCAGTTGAAGGTCTCGTTGGTGAGCAGTTTGGAGAAGCCTGCCGGAATGGGAATCCAGAAGCCGCGCCCCTCCCCGCCGGCCTCCAGCAGCAGCACCTTGTGTTTGCCCGAGGCTGTCAGGCGATTGGCGAGCACGCAGCCGGCGTTGCCACCGCCGACGATGATGTAATCATAAGCGCTCATGGCCCTCCCCTTCGTGCAAGGACCTTGCCGGGGTTCATGATGCCTTCGGGGTCGATAAGGCCTTTGAGGGCCTGCGCCAGCGCGAGTTCGTTAGGCGCACGCAGGCGCGCGAGCTCGCCGACGCGGTATTGGCCGATGCCGTGCTCCGCCGAGATCGAGCCGCCAAAGCGCGCCACCACATCATGCACGAGGCGGTTGATGGCCTCGGAATCCGCCGTTTTCGGCATCACCACGTTGTAATGCAGGTTGCCGTCGCCCAGATGGCCGAAGACATTGAGGATGAGGCCGGGAGTGGGTGCGAGCGCTTCTTCCGCCGCCGCCAGAAAGGCGGGGATTTCGATCAGCGGCACGGAAATATCATGCTTGGCGCCCTTGCCCGCGCGCCCTTCCGCTTCCGTGATGTGCTCGCGCAGCGCCCAGAGCGAAGCCGCCTGCGCACCACTTTCTGCGATCACGCCGTCCACCGCCTCGCCCGCTTCCAGCGCTGCGCCGAGCATTTCTTCTGCTACATCGCGCAGGCCGGGGAGCGTGGAGGCCGCCTCCATCAGGACGAACCAGTTGCCGCCCTGAAGAGGTGATTTAAGCCCGAAATGCTGCTCCACCAGCCCCAGTGAGATGCCGGAAATGAGTTCAAACGCGGAGATATTGTCGCCCAGCTCGGTCTGCGCGCGGGCCAGCAGGGCGAGCGCGGCTTGCGGGCTCTCCACCGCCATCAGCGCGGTGAGCGTGTTGCGCTGCTGCGGCACGAGGCGCAAGGTTGCGGCGGTGACGATGCCGAGCGTGCCTTCTGCGCCGATGAAAAGCTGCTTGAGGTCATAGCCCGCGTTGTCCTTGCGGAGCGAGCGTTGCAGATCGAGCACCTCACCGTTGGGGAGCACCACTTCCAGCCCCAAGACCAGCGCGCGGGTCATGCCATAGCGCAGCACATTGATGCCCCCCGCATTGGTCGCGATGACCCCGCCCAGCATAGCCGAGCCTTCCGCGGCGAGCGAAATGGGCAGGAAACGCCCCTTTTCGGCCGCGGCTTCTTTCGCCGTTTGCAGGATCACCCCGGCCTCGGCGCAAAGCGTCATGCCGACAGGATCAATGGCGCGGATGCGGTTCATACGCGAGAGCGAGAGCACCACCTGAGCGCCCGAAGAATCCGGCACCGCCCCGCCCGCGAGCCCCGTGTTGCCGCTTTGAGGGACGATACCCGCGCCGTGTTTGACGCAGGCGCGCACGACAGCGGCGACTTCTTCCGTTGAGCCGGGGCGCACGACACACAGCGGCTTGCCCGGAAAGAGCTTGCGCCAATCGATCGCATAGCCCGCCGCATCCTCCCCCGTCAGCACCTGCGACGGAGAGACAATCGCGGCCAGTTCGGAAAGAAGGTCTTGGTTCATTTGAGCCCCGCAACAAATGCTTGATCGACCGGCGTTCCGCGCGCGGCCATGACGCGGATGAGCCCTTCGCCGATCTCGCGCGCGCCGGCAAAGGCCGCGCGCTCCAGCACTTTGGAGATGGTGGGCGAGGCTTCACGCCCCGAAACACGCTCCACCGGCTGATCGAGCCAATCCATGAGGCGTCGCTGTATCTCGTCGGCGAGCATTGCGCCATAGGAGGTGCCGCGCGCGCCCTGCTCGACGATGAGCACGTTGTTGGTGCGCTGCACGGAGGAGGAAATCGTCTCCCAATCGAGCGAGAAGCGGTCAAGCGAACGCAAATCGATGATTTCCGCGTCGATGCCGGAGGCTTGAACGGCCTCAATCGCCTTATGCACCATGGCCGAGTAGGTGAGGATGGTGAGGACTGAGCCGGGGCGCACCACCTTGGCCTTGCCGAGCGGAATGCGGAAATCGCGGTCGCTCGCCGGGATTTTCTCCATGCGCTGATAAAGATCGACATGCTCGATGATCAGCACGGGGTCGCGCGCATCGAGCGCGGCATTCATCAGCCCGATGTAATCATGCGCCGAGGACGGCGCGAGAATGCGCCACGCCGGAGAGGTCGCGAAAACGCCCGCCGGATCGAGCGAGTGCTGCGAGCCATAGCCCGTGCCCATGGCGATCTTGGTGCGCAGCACCACGGGGCAATCGACATCCTGCCCGAACATGTGGCGGGCCCTGCCAATCTGGTTGAAGACCTGATCCGCCGCGACCCACATGAAATCGGGGTACATGAACTCGATGATGGGGCGATAGCGGCCATCCATCGCAAGGCCCGCCGCCAAACCGGTGAAGCCGCCCTCGGCGATGGGGGTGCCGAGCACGCGGCCCTTGAAGCTTGCGGCCATGTCGCGGGTGGCACCATTGGTGCCGCCTTTGAGGCGATGCACATCCTCGCCCATCACCAGCAGGGTCGGGTCGGTCTCAAAACGGCGGTGGAGCACATCGGCGATGGCATCGACGAAGCGGCGCTCGATCAAGGGTTCGGTCACATCCTCCGCCTCCAGCGCTTTCGGGGGCGCAGGCGGTTCGGGCCGGATGCCAAGGTCCACGCGGGCTGTGTCGGGCCAGAGTTCCGCGCGCACCGAGCGGCGGTTGCCTTCCGTGCGCGTCAGGCGTCCCGCGATCTCGCGCATCAGCTCGCGCGTGCGTTCCCGAAGTTCGGCGAGCTGTGCCTCGCTCAGCAGCCCGCGCGCCACCATAGCATTGCCGGCGCGCAGAAGCGGATCACGCGCGCGCCATTGGGCCTCCTCGTCTTTGGGGCGATAGCCGAAGGCGGAGCCGGGAAGCGGGCCGTTCTGATGGAAAAAGCGATAGCATTCGGCCTCGATGAGGGCCGGGCCGCCACCGTTACGGGCGATGTTCAGTGCCTCCTGCATGGCGATGCGCACCGCCACCGGGTCCATGCCATCCACCCGGAAAGAGGGAATGCCGAAGCCGGGACCGCGCGCGGCAAGGCGCGTTTCGCGCGTGACCTCGCTGACATGGGTCGAGACGGCGTAGAGGTTGTTTTCGCAGAAGAAAATGACCGGAAGCTGCCACGCCGCCGCCAGATTGAACGTCTCCAGCGTCGCGCCGATATTGATCGCGCCATCACCGAAATAGGTGACGGCGACATCGCCCGTTCCCGCCAGCTTATGCGCCATGGCCGAGCCTGCCGCGAGCGGCACGCCGCCGCCGACAATCGCATTGGTGCCGATGCAGCCCGCCTCGCCCCACCTCAAATGCATGGAACCGCCGCGCCCGTGGCCGAAACCGGGGTCCAGCCCCATGATCTCGGCCATGGAGCGATAAAGCAGCGTATCCACCGCCTGCGGAACGCCGACCTTAGGGGCGAGCGTCGGGGCAACATAGGTGAGCGCCTTGGCGAGGAACTGATGATGGCCACGGTGCGAGCCGTTCACGTTGTCGCCGGGGCGCAGATCGATACAGGAGCCGACCGCGCCGCCCTCCTGCCCGATGGAGGAATGGGCGGGGCCGTGGACATTGCCCTCTGCCGCCAGATCCAGCACCTCCTCCTCGAAGGCGCGGATGATGTGCATCTGGCTCAGCATCGAGCCGAGGACATCGGGGGCAATGGCGGCCCAATCCTCCGGCGTCGAGCGGACCTCGACCAGCTTGGCCTCGGGCGAGAAGGGCGTGAATTCGGGCATCACAGGTATCCGTTGGCTGTCCATCCGCCGTCCGCCGTGGCAATCAGCCCGGTGGTGGCGCTGGCATCGTCGGAAACGATGAAGGCTGCCGTTTTGGCCACCTCCTCGATGGAAACGAAACGGCGCATGGGGGTGTGGGCGAGGAGCTTTTCGGCATCCACGCGCCCGCGCTCGATCAGGTCATCGAGCAGCGCGGTGCGCACGTAACCGGGCGCGATGGCGTTGACGCGCAAGCCGTGGGGCGACCATTCCAGTGCCAGCGCTTTGGCCATGGCGGAAATGCCGTGCTTGGAGACGACGTAGCCCAGCCGCTCCGGCCCGGCGACGACGCCATAAACCGAGGATGTGAAGAGAATTGCGCCGCGCCCCCTCGGCACCATGCGGTTGCCGGCGGCCTGCGCGGTCAAGAACGCGGCATCGAGATTGACCGCCATCACCTTGCGCCAGCGGGCGAATTCCAGCTCCAGCGTCGGCGAATTCTGCGAAATCCCGGCATTGACCACCACGATATCGAGCGGGCCCATCTCGGCTTCCGCACGGGTGAAGGCGGCATCGAGCGCGGCTTCATCCGTCGCGTCGCACATCAACGCCATGACATCGGCGCGCGCGAGCATGTCGTCGGGTGGCGCGCAAAGGTCCACCAGCACCACGCGCGCACCTTGGGACAAAAACTCGCGCGCCATGCCGAGGCCGAGGCCTGCCGCCCCGCCGGTGATGAGCGCGGTTTTGCCACTCAAACGCCCGGTCATGGGACAATTCCGATGTGTTTCGCCATGAGTTCGATCTGCGCCATCAGCATCGGCTTGCCGGGATGCGTGCGGCAGCCCTTGGCTTTGGCGGCGGCGAGCAGCGCGGTTTCCTCGGGCGCCATGATGATTTCCGCCACGATCTGATCCGGGGTCAGCACCGAGGCATCGAGCGGAAGAGCGTCGCCTTGCTTGAGGCCGAGCGAGGTGCCGTTGACGACAAGATCATGCCCCGCAGCGGATGTAGGGGCGGTATAGACGGCTAAATCGGGGTAGAGCGTCGCGAGGCGGGCTTTGAGATCCTCGGATTTTGCACGCGTGCGATTGGCGATGGAAAGGCGGGAGACGCCCGCCTCGGCCAAGGCAAAAGCAATCGCATTGGCCGCCCCGCCCGCACCGGCGAGATAGGCCGATTTGCCCTTGGGCTCGATGCCGTTTGCTCGCAGGCCCGCCACGAAACCGGTGCCGTCGAGCATGGTGCCGACCAATTTGCCGTTCGCCTCGCGGCGCACGCAGTTCACCGCACCGATGGCTTTGGCGTGCGGCGTCACCTCATCGAGCAGCGGCACGATCTCGACCTTGTGCGGCACGGTGATGATGAAGCCGCCCAGATTCTCCATGGCGCGCAGGGTGGCCACCGCTGTGGGGAGGTTCTCGGCCTTCACCTGCATCGGCACCAGCACGCCGTCAAAACCATGCTGCACGCAGAAGGCATTGATGGCCTGCGGGGTTTTGACCTGCGCAATGGGGTCGGCGAGGATGGCGAAAAGGCGGGTATGGCCCGTGATTTCCGGCAGAACAGCGGGTTTCATGGTTCAAATCCCCAGATAGGCCTGCTTGACGTGCGGATCGGCCAGCAGGCCCTCGCCCGTCGAGGAGATGACGATGCGCCCGTTCTCCATGGCATAGGCGCGGTTGGCGATTTTCAGCGCATGGAAGGCCTTCTGCTCCACCAGAAGCACCGTGGTGCCCATGGAACATATGCGGGTGATGATGTCGAACATCTGCGCCACGATGAGCGGGGCAAGGCCGAGCGAGGGCTCATCCAGCATCAGAAGACGCGGTTTCGCCATCAGGCCGCGTGCAATCGCCACCATTTGCTGCTCACCGCCCGAGAGGGAGCCCGCGAGCTGATCAAGGCGTTCGCGCACACGCGGGAACATGTCGAGCACTTCCTCGAAACGCTGTTCCATGCCCTCGCGGGCGACCGGGTGATAGGCCCCCATCAGCACGTTGTCGCGCACGCTCATCACGGGGAAAAGCTGGCGCGCCTCGGGCACCATGATCAGCCCGCGCGCGACGATTTCATCCGGCGTGAGGGTGGAGATGGTCTCATCCAGAAAGGTGACCGAGCCGGTTTTCGGCTTGATCATGCCGGAGATGGTGCGCAGCAGGGTGGATTTGCCTGCACCGTTCGAGCCGATGAGGGTGACGATCTCGCCCGCGTTCACTTCCAGCGTCACGCCGTCGAGAATGGTGGTGCGGCCGTAACCCGCCGTGATGTCAGAGACCCTGAGCATTGGCGAAATCCTCTCCGAGATAGGCTTCGATCACTTTGCGGTTGGTGACGACCGTCTTGGGGTCGCCTTCCGCGATCACCTTGCCGGAATCCACCACCACGATGCGGTCCGACAAGCTCATGATGGCATGCATGTTGTGTTCAATCGCGATGACCGAAACCCCGGTGTCGCGGATGGCGCGGATGATCTCGACCATCTTCTGGGTGTCGGCCTGAGATTGGCCCGCCATCACCTCGTCCAGCAGCAGGATCGAGGGCTCGGTGGCGAGCGTGCGGGCGACTTCGAGGCGCTTCAAATCGCCGATGGGCAGGTTGCGCGCCTCGACATCCTTGAGCGCCTCCAGCCCCACGAGGCGGGCGACGCGCAGCGCCGAGGCGCGGGCATCCTCCACATGCGGGTGGTGCAGGAACGCGCCGATCATGATGTTCTCGATCACACTCAGCTTGCCGAAGGGCTGCACGATCTGGAAGGTGCGGCCCACGCCGAGGCGGGCGAAGCCATCCGCCGAGTCCGGTGTCACCATCTCGCCCTTGGCGTTACGCACGGTGATGGTGCCGGAGGTAGGCTTGAGGAAGCCCGACATCTGGTTGAACAGCGTGGTTTTGCCCGCGCCGTTCGGGCCGATGATGCCGAGGATCTCGCCGCGCTTAAGGTCAACCGTCACGTTGTCGGTGGCGACTAGACCGCCGAAGAGCTTCTTCAGGTTCCTGGTTTCAAGCACCACCTCGCCCTTGGTGCCGGCAACCTTCCGCAGCGGCGGCGGGTCGCGGTCCACGCGCTTGCGCGCGCCGGGAAGCTTGTCGAGCCATGCGGTGACGCGCGGGCCGAAGGTGCCCACCAGACCGCCCGGAAGCGTCAGCGTCATCAGCACGAGCACCGAGCCATAGACGAGGCCGTGCAGGCCGTTGGCCGAAGCACCGAGCCAGCCGCGCGCGGCTTCCGCGATCGGCACCACCAGAAGCGTGCCAAGCAGCGGGCCCGCCACGGTGCCGAGACCACCGATGAGCGCGAACATCGCGACTTCCACGGCAGTGGCGAGCGAGAACATCGTCGCCGGCTCCAGGAACGTCATGTACATGGCGTGGAAGGCGCCCACAAAGCTGGTGAGGGCCGCCGAGATCATTACGGCATAGAGCTTCACCTGCGCATTGTGCACGCCCGCCGCCTGCGCCGCATCCTCGCGCTCGCGCACCGCCGTGAGGTAGAACCCGAGGCGCGAGTTACGGATGGCGAGAGAGACGACCAGCGCGAGCAGCAGCAGGCCGAAGGCGATGTAGAGGTAGTTCATCTTCTCGCGGAAGATCATCCACTCCCAGCCGATCTGGAGCGGCACGATCAGGCCCGCCGAGCCGCCGGTGAGACCGTTGAAGTGGATCACCAGCAGGCGGATCACCTCAAGGAAGGCAATCGTCGCCAGCGAGAAGAAGGGGCCGCGCAGGCGAAAGCACGGATAGCCGATGCCCACCGCCACAACGACCGAAACCGCCGCCCCCGCGAACATGCCGACCCAAGGGGTCAACCCGAAGTGCTGGATGAGCAGCGCCGTGGTGTAGCCGCCAAGACCATAGAAGATGGTGTGGCCGAGCGAGAGCTGGCCCGCATAACCCCCGACGATATTCCACGCCGTGGAGAGCGCGCCGAACACGCAGATGGTGACAAAGATATGGATCCAGAAGGCGGAACCGATGAGCGCGGGCACAATGAGGAGCAGCGAAAGCGCTGCCAAAGCCACATAGACGCGCGGATTGGTGAGTTCTGACAGGTAGCGCATGGCTCACTCCGTGCCGCGGCCGAAGCCGAAAAGGCCGGTCGGCTTGAAGATGAGGATGAGGATGAAAATCGCGAAATAGACGACCTCCTTGAGGTCGGGCGCGATGTAGTAGCCGGAGAGGCTGTCCACGATGCCGATGATCAGCGCGCCGAAAAACGCGCCATACATGGAGCGCATGCCGCCCAGCACCACCACCACGAAGGCGGTGAGCACGAAATAGGTGCCGATGGTGGGCGAGACAGGATAGAGCGGCATGATGAGGGCCGCGGCAAGGCCCACGCAGGCTGCCCCCAGCCCGAAGGAGATGATGTAGATGCGCTCCACCTTCACGCCCATGAGCTGGGCGGCGTAGCGGTTCTGGGCGGTTGCGCGGATGGCGCGGCCCAGCGCGGTGCGCTGCATGAACATGTGCAGCCCCGCCACCAGCGCCAGCGCCGCGCAGAAGATGACGATATGCCCGGAGAGCACATTGAAGCTGCCTAGCGGCACCGGCTGGCGCGCGGCTGGCGCATTGACCGAATAAAGATCCGCCCCGAACAGGATGAGTGCGAGGTTGATGAGCGCGGTGGAAAGACCCACCGTCGCGAAAATCTGGATGTGCTCATCCGCGTTCAGCAGCTTCTGGATGATGAAGCGCTGGATCAGCGCACCGAGCAGGAACAACAACACCACCACCGGCAACGCCGAGACATAGGGGTGCAGGCCCATTTGCTTGTTGAAGAGATAAACGGCATACATGCCCACCATCAGGAACTCGCCGTGGGCGAAGTTCACCACGCGGACGATGCCGAAGATCAGCGTCAGCCCCACGGCGATGATGGCGTACATGCTGCCCAGCATGATGCCGTTGAGGATCAATTGCGCTGTGACATCCATATCAGGGTCTCTCTGGGCTGGTCGCATCAGGTGATGCGGCGCGGGCGCAGGGGCTCATGGGCCGCACAAGGCTGCGACCCGGCTTCAGGCAGGAGTGAGGAAAAAAGGGCCGCCGCCGAGTTGGGGAGAGAGGCAAGCGACGGCCCGGATTCCAGACCCCGCTTGCCCTTGGAGGAGCCACGCGGGGGTGGAATGCATCGAAGGGGCATCCGGGAACCCGCCAGCCGGGTGGGCCGACTGGCGGGGATGCCGGGCGATCAGTTGCTGCCGACGCCGACCTTCATCTTGGCCACAGCCGCCTCCGGCGGATGGACCGTCACGAGTTCGCCCTTCTGCCACTGCATGAAGTAGGGCGAGGCACGCTCGTTCTGACCCTTGGCGTTGAACTTCACGCCCCAGCCGGTCGGCGTCTTGCCCTGCGGGATGTCCACCTTGGCGATTTCCTCGCGGATGGCATCACCGGTCAGGTTCTTGGATTTGGTCATCACGTCAAAGAAGACGTTGGCGCCCATGTAGTTGGCGAGGCTATGGCCGGAGCGCGGCTCGGTGCCATACTTCGCCTTGTACTTGGCCACGAACTCATTGATGCCCGGCGCACCGGCGGGGTTGGTCTTGTACTGGGTGAAGTCGACGTCGAGCGCGCCTTCCATGTTCTCCGCGCCGATGGCCTTCATGGTGTCAGCCAGCGAATAGCCGCCGCCCGCGCCCACGATGGCCTTCAATTTCAGGCCCTGCTCTTTCATCTGGCGGAAGAAGAGCACGGTATCGTTCTGGTAGGAGGTCTGGAGCACCACATCGACGCCTGCCGACTTCAGGCGCAGGATCAGCGGGGTGAGGTCCACGGATTTGGCCGAATAGGGCAAGGTATCAACGACATTGACGCCCTTTTCCTTGGCGCGCGCAGTCTGGAAGCCCGCCACCGTCTGGCCGTAGAGCGAATCCTCGTGGATGATCGCGACCTTCAGGCTCTTGCCGTCAGCGCCCAGCGCGGGCCCGAGAATATCGAGCACGGAATCCACCATCTTGTTGGCGAAATCCTTGGCGGTGGGGTTGGAGCGGAAGACATATTTGTAGCCACGCTCGGTGATGGGATCGGAAATCGCACCCATCTCGAAATAGGGAATGCCGGCAAGCTCAGCCACCTGCGTCGCCGCCAGCGAGATCGAGGAGGCATAGGAGCCGAAGATCACCGGAACCTTGTCCACCGAGGTGAGGCGGCGCGCCTCGCCCACAGCCTGGTTCGGATCAACAGCATCGCCTTTGACGATCTCGATTTTCTGGCCTTTGAGGCCACCGGCTGCATTGCGTTCTTCCACCGCAAGCTCCAGCCCGCGGAAGCTTTCATCGCCCAGCAGCGCGAGGCCGCCCGAGAAGGGATAAAGCGCACCGACCTTGACCTGAGCCTGCGCCGATTGGGCGGCAAAGGCCAGCCCGGCGGCGACTGCCGCCCCAAGAAACTTCTTCATCGTTTCCTCCATCGGATCGTGCGCTTGCGTGGCGCAGACGATCTCGCTTTCCTTGGTCGGTGATCACCGACGGCAGCAGGAATACATGTTACCAAGTTGCCTGACAAGTTGAATCTTGATAGCGTTATCTCATGCGCGGGGCTCACGCCCTCGTCTCATCAAAACAGGGCCGCCACAAAGGCGCGTCCAACGGGAGAAAATGCCAATGACTTTGCCGCAGCAGATGCGTCAGGCCCGCTTTGTCGGTGCTGGTGGGCCGGATGTGATTCAGGTGGAGAGCGCCCCCCTGCCCGTCCCCGGCGCGGGACAGGTGCTGGTGAAGGTGGCCGCTGCGGGCGTGAACCGCCCGGATTGCTTGCAACGCGCGGGCAACTATCCGCCGCCCCCCGGTGCCACCGAGATCCCCGGCCTTGAGATTGCCGGCACCATCGTGGGCGTGGGCGAAGGGGTTTCGCCCGCCGAGATCGGCCGCGAAATCTGCGCGCTCGTCATCTCGGGCGGCTACGCGGAATACTGCGTTGCGGACCTGCCGCTGTGCCTGCCGATCCCCAAGGGGCTGAACCTGATCGAGGCTTCCGGCATCCCCGAGAACTATTACACGGTCTATGACAACGTCTTCACGCGCGGGCGGCTGAAGAAGGGTGAGACCATCCTCATCCATGGCGGGTCCAGCGGCATCGGCTCCACCGCCATCCAGCTCGCGAAAGCCTTCGGGGCCACGGTCTATGCCACCGCCGGCACGGACGAGAAATGCGATTTCTGCCGCAAGATCGGCGCGGATGAGGCGATCAACTATCGCAAATCAGACTTCTCGGAGGAAGTGCGCCGCCTCACCGACAAGCGCGGGGTCGATGTGATCCTCGACATGGTGGGCGGACCCTATATTGCCAAGAACCTCAACCTGCTCGCGCTTGAGGGACGCCTCGTGCAGATCGCGTTCTTGCAGCCGAGCGTGGCGGAGGTGGATTTCATGCCGCTCATGCTCAAGCGCCTCACCATGACCGGCTCGACGCTGCGCGCGCGCTCTGTCGCGCTCAAGGCCGAAATTGCCGAGAAGCTTCGCGCCGAAGTGTGGCCGCTGCTGGATTCCGGCAAGGTGCGCCCCTTTATTGATACGGTTTACCCGCTTGCCGAGGCGGCCCAGAGCCATGCGCACATGGAAGCGAGCACCCATGCGGGCAAGATCATTCTGGAGATGCGCTGATGAGCGGCACGCATAAGGGCGAGGTGGTTCTCGTCACCGGCGCGGGGCGCGGCATCGGCCAGGCCATTGCCGATGCCCATGCGGCGGCAGGCGCAGCGGTGCTCTACCTCGATTTTGATCCCGCCTTGGCCAAATCGGCAGCAGAAGCTGCCATATCAAAGGGTTGGAAGGCGAAAGCCCTTTCCGCCAACGTGGGCGAACCGGCCGCGGTGGAGGCTGCGGTCGCCGAGGGCGTAGCCGCCTTCGGCCCCGTCACGGCGCTCATCAACAATGCGGGCATTTCGCCGAAATCCGGCTCAAAGGGCGGCAAGGCGCCTGTATGGGAGATGGGGGCGGCGGAATGGGGACAGGTGCTGGATGTGAACCTTTCCGGCGCGTTCCACTGCATCAAGGCTGTCGTGCCGGGCATGATGGCAGCCAAGCGCGGCTCCATCGTCTCCATCTCGTCGGTCGCCGGGAAGACATATTGCGACATCGTGGGCGTGCATTACGCCGCCACCAAAGCCGCAATCATCGGGCTGACGAAGCACCTTGCCGGGGAGCTGGGGCCTTACGGCATCACGGTCAACGCGATTGCGCCGGGGCGGATCGACACCCCCCTGATGCGCGGCACGGTTTCCGCCGCCAATGAGGCGGTCAAAGCCATCACCCCGCTGCAACGCTTCGGAACCCCGGAGGAAGTGGCGGCAACAGCGCTGTTCCTCACCTCAAACGCGTCGCGCTTTGTCACCGCGCAGGTGATCGATGTCGCGGGCGGATGGCTGATGACATGAGCGGAAGCGGAGAGATGGGAAAATGAGCGGTGCGTTCGATTTTTCCGGCAAGGTGCTGGTTCTCACCGGCGCAGCAGGCAGCATCGGCGCAGCCATTGCGCGCGCGTATCTCGCGCTGGGTGGTTCCTGTGTGCTCACCGACCTTTCGCAAACCGCACTGGATGGGCTGGCAAAGGATTTGAACACGCCGGATCGCGTGCTCACGGTGCAGCACGACGTCACCTCCCCCGAGGCCGCCAATGCGGTGGTCGAGGCGGCGATCCAACGCTTCGGGCGCATCGATCATCTCGTCACCGGTGCGGGGCTTTATCGCGATGCCACCGTTGCCACGATGTCAGATGCCGAATGGCGGCAATCCATCGCCATCAATCTGGACGGCGTGTTCTATTGCTGCCGGGCGGCAGCGGCGCACCTCGAACCCGGCGGGGCGATCGTCAACATTGCCTCGCTTGCAGGGCAGCGCGGCTCGAAGGACCACGGCCATTATGCGGCGGCCAAGGGCGGGGTACTCTCGCTCAGCCGTACGCTGGCCTGGGAGCTGGCGCCGGACGTGCGGGTGAACGCCATCTCGCCCGGCCTGATCGAGGGGCCGATGGTGCAGCCGCTGCTCGCCGCGCGCGGCCCCGCGCTGATGGCGCAGACCCCGCTGGGGCGGCTGGGCACGGCGGAAGAAGTTGCCAAAGCAACGCTTTTCCTGCTCTCCGATTGGGCCAGCTTCATCACAGGAGAATCGCTTCAGGTGAATGGTGGGCTTTACATGACCTGATCTTTCGGGTTGCCGCTTGCCTCGTTTATGATCCTTCCTCGAACCGCAAGGAGCGCCTGCGTGAAAAGCGTGACACCGCAAGATGACGCCCCTCCGCTGGAGACGGCCCGCCCGCAAACGCTGCACCGTGCGCCCTCGCTGGCCGACACGCTTGCGGCGCGCCTGCGCGAGGAGATTCTGGCCGGGCATTTGACCGCCGGAGACAAGCTCCCCAGCGAGCACGAGATTTCCGAGAAATATGGCGTCTCCCGCCCCACGGTGCGCGAGGCCATCGGGCGGCTCAGGCATGATGGACTGGTGGTGAGCCGTCAGGGCTCGGGCGTCTTCGTGGCCGACCCGCAGGCCGCGAGCGTGTTTCGCCTTGATGTGCAGGACTTTGAGAACCGTGAGGAAGTGCGCCACATCGTCGAGCTGCTGATCGGGGTGGAGGGCGTTGCGACACAGCTTGCCGCCGAGCGTCGCTCCGAGGCGGATCTTGTTGCAATCAAGGCGCGGCTCGATGCGGTGCAGGACGCGATCGACCGGGGTGAGCCGGGCGTGGAGGAAGATGTGGCGTTTCATCGCGCCATTATCGAGGCCACCGGCAACCCCTATTTCCGCGATCTGTCGGAGTTCCTGGACCGCAAGGTCCGCAGCTTCATCCGCACGGCGCGGCAGAATTCCGCGCGCTTTTCGGGCCTTGCGCAGATGGTGCAGGCCGAGCACGTGGAGATCTACAAGGCGATTGCCGCCGGGGATGGCCCTGCGGCGCGCGCGGCGGCGGAGCTGCACGTGAACAACGCTGCCGGTCGCCTGCGTCTTTATGTGGGCGGGAGCGCGTGAGCGCGGCGGCTTTGCTCGCCCTTCATGGTGCGGGTGATCCAATCCACGAAAGCGCCGATGTCGGGGTGGCCGTGATCCTCACGCCGGTAGATCAGCCGATGCGCCACAACCGGAAACCCAACTTCCCCGAAGGGCATCACCAGCGTGCGCTGGCGCAGGTGGGTGGCCGCCTGAAGCGTTGATTCCAGCACCAGCCCCAGCCCATCACTGGCCGCCGCCAATGCAAGGTGCGCCCGATCGAACTGGAAGCCGCGCGGGTTGAGCATCACGCCCGGCGCAAAGCGGGCCGACCATTGCGGCCATTGCACCACGCAGCGCAGCGAATGCAACAGCGGCACGCGGCTGATGTCCGAAATTGCGCCGATATGGTTCTCCGCGATGAAAGCGGGGCTCGCCAGCGGCAGGATGGTTTCCTCCGCTAGCACAATGGCCTCGCAAGTCTCCGGCACCGGGCGCGCGTATTGAATGTCGATCAGGATGCCGTCCTGCCCCAGCCGGGCAGGCTCGTGGCTGGCAAAGATCGAGATGTCGATGGCGGGATTTTCACGCATGAAATCCTTCAGGCGCGGCACCAGCCAGAGCGTGGCGAAACTCGGCGAGCAATGGATGGGCAGGCGACGGGCGCCCGCCCCGGTGGCAAGGCGGCTGGTGGCCGCCATCAAGCGGGCAAAACTCTCGCCGATGGTGGTGGCATAGGCCAGCGCTTCCTCTGTGGGGGTCACCTGCCGCTTGTCCCGCAGAAACAGGCGCTGGCCCAGCATCCCCTCCAGCGCGCGCATCTGATGGCTGATGGCGGAGGGGGTCAGCCCCAGCGATTTCGCAGCCCCGGCAAAGCTGCCCGATTCAATTACGGCCTGAAACGTGGCGAGCCATTGCAGGGGCGGCATATTGGTCAGCACTGATGAAAATTCCTCGTCATTGGCTGCATGCTATTTCGCTTTTCCGCAAATGGAAACGTGTTAGCGTTCACTTTGAGGAATGCGGCTCATGAAACAAAGAAGCCGCAACCGGATGGGAAGAAACGGACGCCCAAGGGCGGCAGGCTGGAATTTGATGATTCCGGCGGCAGTGGTTTGTGCGCCTTTTTTCCCTCCCCTCACGTGTCTGTCCGGCGCTCACGCCGAAGGGAAAGGGAAGGCCCGAACCATGAATCTTCATCGTATGCTGCTGGAGCGAAAAGCCGCCGGAAAGCCGATCACCATCGGCATCATCGGCGCGGGCAAGTTCGGCACGATGTTCCTCTCGCAGGCCCGCCAGACCGACGGCATGCATATTGTTGCGGTGGCGGACCTGAACCCTGCACGCGCCCGATCCCAGCTCAAGCTGGCCTGCTGGCCCGAGGAGCAATACGCGGCGACCTCGCTCGACGATGCGCTCCAGCATCGCTCCACGCTGATCACGGAGAACGGCGACAGCCTCGTCAACCACCCCGGCATCGAGGTGATCATCGAGGCGACAGGTGATCCGGGCGCGGGCATCCGCTTTGCGCTCAAAGCCATCGAGAACGGCAAGCACATCGTGATGGTGAATGTGGAGGCCGACGCGGTGGCTGGCCCCCTTCTGGCGCGCAAGGCCAAGCAGGCAGGCGTGGTCTACTCGCTGGCCTGGGGCGACCAGCCCGCGCTGATCGCCGACCATGTCGACTGGGCGCGCGCCTCCGGGTTCAAGGTGGTCTGCGCGGGCAAGGGCACGCGCTATCACCCGACCTATCATCAATCCACCCCCGCCACCGTGTGGGACATCCTTGATCGCTACATGCACATCAAGGATCGCAACTCCATCAATCCGAAGATGTTCAACTCCTTCGTGGATGGCACCAAGTCCGGCATCGAGATGACGGCCGTATGCAACGCCACAGGGCTTGTGCCGCAGAGCGAGGGCCTCTCCTTTCCGCCCGCAACGCGCTTCGAGCATGCCGAGATCTGCAAGCCGAGGGCGGACGGCGGCATCCTCGAATTCAAGGGCACGACGGAAGTCACCTCCTCGCTCTACCGCGATGAGAGCGATGTGCCCCATGCCCTGCTGATGGGCACCTATGTCGTGTTCGAAACCGACAGCGCCTATTCCGAGGAATGCTTCCGGGAATATTCGATGCTGGCGGACAAATCGGGCAAATACGCCTGTCTCTACCGCCCCATCCACATGATCGGGCTGGAGCTGGGCATCTCGGTGGCCTCCGCCGCGCTGCGCAAGGAGCCGACCGGCGCGCCGATCTGCTTCAACGCCGACGTGGTCGCCACCGCCAAGCGCGATCTGAAAGCGGGCGAGATGCTCGATGGTGAGGGCGGCTTCTGTGTGTGGGGCAAGCAGACCCCGGCCAAGGCCTCGCTGGAACAGGGCTATCTGCCCCTCGGCCTCGCCCACAAGGTGAAGCTCAAGCGCGACATCAAGCTCGGCGAGCGCCTGAAGTGGTCGGATGTCGATTACGACCCGAATGATCAGGCGGTGAAAGTCCGCCGCGAGATGGAACAGACCTTCTCGGCCTGAGGCCAGACCCGGCTTCTTGGGGAGCCGGGGCTTTTCACCGCCAGAGCCCGAAACAATCGGCCGGCATTGTTCCTTGAGGGAGGAAGACCATGACGACGCTTTTTGACCGTAAGGCCACCCGACGTTCCGTTCTTGCCGGCGCTGCCGGCATGGCCGGGCTGATCGCCGCACCCGCCGTGTTGCGCGCGCAGACCATGAAGCTGATCGGTGCTTCGGCCACGCCGACAACGGACTTCATCGCCCAAAGCCTCGATTTCTTCGCGGCACGCCTCAAGGAGCTGACCAAGGGCCAACTCGACACCACAAACCATCACGCCGGATCGCTGGGCGGCGAGCGTGACCACGTGGAGAGCCTGCTCAACGGCTCGATGCAGTTCGCCTCGCCCGGCGGGGCCATCGTCGGCGGCTGGTACAAGCCCGCCGAGGTCTGGACCTATCCCTATATGTTCAAGGATGTGGCCCACAAAGACCGCGTGATGACCGCCTTGATGCCGGAATATGGCGAGGAAGCCGCTGCCCAAAGCAAGCTGCGTCCGCTGGGGGCCATTCCGCGCATGCCGCGTATGCTTTCCTCCAGCCGCCTCGTGAAAGGCCCGGCGGATATGAAGGGCTTCAAGGTGCGCGTGCCGGAGACGACCATGTGGCGCCGCACCTTCGAGCGCTTTGGCGCCTCCCCCACCCCGCTGCCATGGCCGGAGGTGTTTCAGGCGCTCAAGTCCGGCATCATCGAGGGGCAGGAAAACCCGATGGCGCTGACGTATAACGGCGGCATCTTCGATGTGAACAACCACTTCGCGCTGACCGAGCACATGATGCAGGACAATCAGGTCGTCACCTCGGAAGCCTTCTTCCGCAAGATCAATGACGAGCAGCGCAAGGCCGTCCTTCAGGCCGCCCGCGACATGGAAGACGCGATGCGCGCCAAGGTGATTGCGGATGACAAGGAGATTCTCGCCAAGGTGCAGGCCAAGGGCGTGAAGATCAACGAGGTGGACAAGGACGCCTTCCGCAAGACGCTTGAGGGCATGGAGACGGAATTCCCGCACGTGAAGAAGTGGGTCGAGCGCATCAAGACGATTGCCTGACCGTGAGCCGGGCGCCGCGCGGCCCAAGGCCAACGCACCCGGCATCCCCTTTCCGCTATCGGAGTGCGTGAATGTCTTCTCCCGGTTCTTTCGCCCGTCTGTGGGGCAGGCTCTGCGAGGGGGCCGATCAGCTCTCGCGCGCCATTGTGGGCGGCTCGATCCTCGCCATTGTCCTCATCACACTGGTGGCGGTCTGGTATCGCTATGTGCTCAGCGCGCCGCTCTCCTGGAGCGAGCAGGTGTGCCGCATCCTGTTTGTGTGGTCTGTATTTGCCGGGGCTGCGGTGCTCTATCGGCAGATGCTGCACATCGCCATCGACATGTTCGTGGTGATGATGCCGAGGCCGCTGCAGGGGCTCGTTTTCTGGGTCAACCAGCTGCTGATGCTGGCCAGCGCGCTTCTGCTGTTCATCTATGGCCTGCGCATCTCGCTGGACAACATGGGCCAGACCTTCGGCGCGCTCGATATCACCCCGTCCTGGTTCTATTTCGCCGCGCCATATTGCGGGCTGCTGATGATGCTTTTCTTCGTCGAGAAGCTGGTTGACCCCGTACGGCGCGAGCCGGACGGCGCAGTGCACCTGTGAGGGAGACGGCAGCATGGCTTCCATCCTGATGTTTTCCTTCCTCGTGCTGATGACCATCGGCCTGCCCATCGGCTTTGCCATGGCGCTGGGCGCTGCGATCACGGTGGGCGCGCATGAGTCCCTGCCGCTTGCCGTGGTGGTGCAGCGGGCGCTGCTGGGGGCGGACAACTTCTCCCTGCTCGCCATCCCGTTCTTCATTCTGGCCGGCAACATCATGAATGTCGGCGGGATCACCAACCGCATCATCAACTTCGCCAATGCCTGCGTCGGGCGGTTCGCGGGTGGGCTGGGGCTCACCACGGTGATGAGCTGCATGGTGTTCTCAGGCGTTTCGGGCTCGGCGGTGGCGGATGCCACGGCGCTGGGCAAGGTGCTCGTGCCGGGCATGAAGAAGGCCGATTACGACCCCGGCTTTGCCGCTGCCATCACGGCCTCTGCCTCGGTGATGGGGCCGATCATTCCGCCTTCGATCCCGCTGGTGATTTATGGCCTGACCGTGGGCAAGGGCGTCTCGGTCGCGGCGCTGTTCCTCGGCGGCGTGGTGCCGGGCATCATGCTGGGTCTGGGGCTGGCGGTCGTGACTTTCATCATCGCCCGCAAGCGCCGGTATCCGGTGCATCAGGCGGTGCCGATGCGCGAGGTGCTCTCCTACGGCTCCAAGGCGATCTGGGCGCTTATGATGCCCTTCGTCATCCTGTTCGGGGTGACGGGCGGCGTGGTCACGGTCACGGAAAGCGCGGCCTTTGCGGTGCTTTACGCGCTGTTTGTCTCGATGGTGATCCACCGCGAGCTGAGTGTGAACCAGCTCTGGCGCATCTTCGTGCAATCGGGGCTGGATTCCGCCGTGGTGATGATCATCATCGCCTTTGCTGGCGCTTTTGGCTGGCTGATGGCTGTCTCCGGCCTGCCGCGCGAGATCGCGGCTTGGATCGGTAGCTATTCCAGCAACCCGCTCGTCATCCTCATGCTGATCAACGGGCTGCTGCTCATCGTCGGTTGCTTCATGGAGGCCATTGCCGCCATGATCATCCTGATCCCGGTTCTGGTGCCCATCGTGCAGGCGGCGGGGGTGGATCTCGTCCACTTCGGGCTGGTGATGGTCTTCAACCTGATGCTGGGCCTGCTCACGCCCCCTGTCGGCATTTTGCTCTATATCTGCGGGAATTTCGCGGGGGTGAAGATCGAACGCGTGGTGCGGGAGGTTCTGCCCTTCCTCGCGGTGGGCCTGGGTGTTCTGCTGCTCATCACGCTGTTTCCCAAGCTGGTGCTGTGGCTTCCGAAAATGGTGATGTGATGGGGTTTGGTGAACTTCTCGGGCGGGCGCTTGTCATCGGGGTTGGCGCCACCTTCATTTTTGATCTGTGGGGGCTGCTGCTCCATCGCCTCTTCGGCACGCCCCTACCCAATTGGGCGCTGGTGGGCCGCTGGTTCTGCCATGTGCCGCGCGGCAAGCTGGTACACCAGAGCATCGGCGATGCCGCGCCGGTGGCGGGTGAACTCGGCTGGGGCTGGTTCTTTCATTACGCCGTCGGGGTGAGCTTCGCGCTTGCGACCTTGCTGATCGGCGGGGCAGCATGGGCCAAGGCACCGACATGGCCGCTGCCGTTGGCGGTGGGGCTGATCACCGTGCTGTGCGGGTGGTTGATTCTCGCGCCGGGCATGGGGGCCGGCATTGCGGCACGCCTGAAGCCGAATGCGAACCAGATTCGCCTGCTCAACATCGCGGCGCATACCGTGTTCGGCTTTGCGATGTATGGGATCGCCCTGCTGATCCGCTGAACGCGTTACACGCGAAAAGGCCCCAACGCGCTGCCCGACCGGGCGGCGCGCTTTTCATGCATATTCGGGGAGAAAAGGTGGCGCGCTCTACGGGAATCGAACCCGTCTTTACAACGTGAAAGGCTGTCGTCCTAACCGATAGACGAAGAGCGCTGCGCAGGGGTTTGCTGATAGCCAGCTTCGCGCTGCAGCGCAAGCACCGTGAGAAAAAAAATTGCACTCCTCTCAGCGCGGCTCGGCAACATCCACAAGCTTGAAGGACACCTTGGTTCGCCCGCCCCAACTGTCGAGCGAGGCGGTGCCTGCAAAGTGCAAGGCGCCGCCACGCGCCCGGCTCAGCGCATCCCCCAGCGGCTTGCCGGCGGCCCGGAAGGCCATGGCTTCGATGCGGGCACCACCGCCAGACGCCAGCGTGAGCTTGAGGTGTCCGCCGTTCAGCTCACGCAGATCCACGATCCGATGCGCGGGCAGCACGATCACCGGTTCCGGGTTGCCCTGCCCGAAGGGGGCCGCGCGGGCCAGCTCCTGCACGAAGGCGGGGGTGAGGCTTTCTGCCGTGAGCACCGCATCAATCGCGAGCGCGGCGGAGGCGCGCGCGGCGGCGACAGGGGCGGCGAGACGGGCCTCCAGAAAATCCGCAAAACCGGGAATGGCAGCCTGCGCCAGCGTGACGCCCGCTGCCATGGCGTGGCCACCGCCCTTGGTGAGGATGCCCGCCTCCACCGCCGCGCGCACAGCCGCTCCAAGGTCCACGCCGGCAATGGAGCGCCCGGACCCGGTGACGGCCTCCCCTGCCCCCGCGATGGCGAAAGCGGGCCTGCCGAAACGCTCTTTCAGACGCCCCGCGATGATACCGACAATGCCGGGGTGCCAGTGCTCGCCTGCCACCACCAGCACCGAGCGCCCCTCTTCGCTCAAGCCAGCGAGACGCAAGGCGTCCTCCTCGGCCTCGGCCAGCATGGCCTCTTCCACGGCCTGTCGCTCGCGGTTGAGGTGATCGAGCTTGGCGGCAATCTCGCGGGCCTCATCGGCATCCTGCGTGAGCAGCAGGCGCGCCCCCAGCCCTGCATCGCCGATACGTCCGCCCGCGTTGATGCGCGGCCCGAGAAGATAGCCCAGATGCCATGCCTCCGGCGCGGAAGAGAGGCGTGAGACATCGCCCAGTGCCACCAACCCCGGGCGGGCGCGCTGGCCCATCACCTTGAGCCCCTGCGCGACATAGGCGCGGTTGAGGCCCGTGAGCGGCACCACATCTGCCACCGTGGCGAGCGCCACGATATCGAGCCCGCTCATCAGATCTGGCAGGCTCTTCACAGATTGATTCTGATTCAAGGCCGCGCCCGAAGCCCTTGGGCCTGAATCGCTTTTGCCCGCCTCTTCACGTAACGCGCGATTAAGCCCGGCAAGGAAAAGGAACACCACGCCCGCCGCGCAGAGGTGCCCGAGGCCGCTCAGATCATCCAGCCTGTTCGGATTCACGAGCGCGAAAACATCGGGCAGTGTTTCGGGCGCCTGATGGTGATCGAGCACGATCACCGCCATGCCGAGGCTTTTGGCCTCCGCCAGCGGGGCATGGCCGGAAGTGCCGCAATCGACGCAGACCAGCACCCGCGCGCCGCGCTCGTGCAGGGCGCGGATAGCTTCGCTGTTGGGGCCATAGCCCTCGGTCAGGCGGTCGGGGATGTGGATGAAAGGGTCAAGCCCGAAGTACCGCAGATAGCCCGCTAGCAGCGCCGCCGAGCACGCGCCGTCCACGTCATAATCGCCGAAGATCGCGACCTGCTCCCGCGCCAGAATCGCCTGCGCCATGCGGGCGACGGCCTTGTCCATATCGATCAGGCTGGAGGGGTCCGGCAGGGCATCACGCAGGCGCGGGCTGAGGAAGGCCTCGGCGGTCTCCAGCGTCGCCCCGCGCGCGGCGATGATGCGGGCGAGCGCATGGGAGAGGCCCAGCACCTCGGCCATGCGGGCAGCTTCGCGCGCGCCGGCAGCGTCGAGGCGCTCGGCAAAGGCTCGCCCGAGCGCAGAGCGCGTGACACCGAGATAGGCTTCCTGCGCCTCTCTCATGGCGCACGCCGATAGACGATGAAGTCGGAGCGTTTCGCTACGCGATCATAGAGCGCCTGCGCGGTGGCGTTGGTTTCCTGCGTCAGCCAATAGACCCGCGGCGAGCCTGCCGCCTTGGCCCGCTCGCAAACCGCTTCGATGAGCGCGCGCGCCGCGCCCTGCCCCCGCGCCTGCGGTGCAACGAAGAGGTCTTCGAGATAGGTGTAATCGTTGAGCCCCCAGCTGGAGCGATGACGCAGCGTGATAGCAAAGCCGATGAGCGCTCCGTTGGCGTCAATGGCGCCAAGGCCCTCCATCGGCTCGGCGGCATCGAGCAAGCGCGCCCAGGTCGTATCCGTCACTTCGGGGGCGAGCGCGGTTTCGTAAAAATCGAGGTAGCCCTGCCAGAGCGGTTCCCAGGCGGCGTGATCCTCAAAATGAAGCGGGCGGATGGAAATGGTCATGCCATCCCCATACCGCCCGCGCGTGTCTTTTTCACCCTGCAAAACGAGGGGGTGGGGATAACCCCGCCCCCGCACAGGATCAATCGAGGTGGAACT
The DNA here is from genome assembly GCA_020161475.1 of Pseudomonadota bacterium. Lineage (GTDB taxonomy): Bacteria > Pseudomonadota > Alphaproteobacteria > Rhizobiales > Beijerinckiaceae > Rhabdaerophilum. The sequence continues at coordinate 37,479 of JAIUNQ010000002.1, forward strand.
TCGCCAGTTCGCGATGCTCGCCGGTGATGCGGCGCACCGTGCCGGTGAGCGAGCGATAGACGATGGTTTCGGTCTCGATGATGTCGCCCTTGAACTTCACGCCCTTGAGCAGCGCACCGTCGGTGACGCCGGTGGCGGCGACCACGACATCGCCCGAGGCAAGTTCGTTGAGGTCATATTTCTTGTTGGGGTCCTTGACGCCCATGGTGGCGGCGCGCGCCACCTTTTCCGGGGTGTCGAGGATCAGACGACCCTGCATCTGGCCGCCGACGCAGCGCAGCGCACCCGCCGCGAGCACGCCTTCCGGCGCGCCGCCGATGCCCAGATAAATGTCGATGCCGGTTGCGGGTTCCGCGCACTGGATAACGCCGACCACGTCACCATCGGTGATGAGGCGGATGGAGCAGCCGATGGCGCGCAGCTTGGCGATCAGCTCCGCGTGGCGCGGGCGATCCATCACCAGCGCGGTGATCTCGTTGGGCTTGCAGCCCTTGGCTTTCGCCAGCGCGTTGATGTTCTCTTCCGGCGACTTGTCGAGATCGATGATGCCCTTGGGGTAGCCTGGGCCGATTGCGATCTTGTCCATGTAAACGTCCGGCGCGTAGAGCAGCGTGCCCGCCTGTGCCATGGCCATCACGGCGATGGAGCCCGGCATGTCCTTGGCGCACAGCGTGGTGCCTTCCAGCGGATCGACAGCGATATCGACCTTGGGGCCCTTGGTGGTGCCGACGCGCTCGCCGATGAAGAGCATCGGGGCTTCATCGCGCTCGCCCTCACCGATCACGACCGTGCCGTCGATGGGGAGCTTGTTCAGCTCGCGGCGCATGGCATCCACAGCGGCCTGATCGGCGGCCTTCTCGTTGCCATGGCCCCGCAGCTTGGCGGAGGCCACCGCAGCGCGCTCGGTCACGCGCACGAGTTCCATGGTAAGGATGCGTTCGATGATCTTGTCTTCGGAAACGACGAGGTCGGTCATTTTCTTTTCCGTTCTTGGCTCTGCCCGTGCGGGGTCGCGGCGTCTTAGCAGGCCCATTGCCCCCCGTCATCCATCAATTGGTGGCGGGACGCCCTACAACTTTCGTGCAGAATTGCACATAAACAGGGGGTGAATGCATAGAGGGCCTCTGAAAAAATCAATACTTTCTTCACCTCGTGGCTTGATCTTTGTCAAAGTTCTAATGTTCTCAGAAAGAGATGGGTGATGCGGATTCCAATGCTGCGCCTGAGCACCAAAATACGCGCCCTTGGATTGATCGGGGCTGCCGCCATCCTTGGCCTGTTCCTGTTCTCCGTCGAGGACCAGTGGACCATGCTGCACGACGCGCGCCGCATGGAACTGCGCTCCGTGATGGATATCTCCACCTCGATTGTTCGTAATCTTGATGAGCGTGCGAAGAAGGGCGAGATCACCCTGGCTGCCGCCCAGCAGGAGGCCAAGGCCGCGCTGGCTTCCATCCGTTTTCACGGCCGCCAGCATCTTTTCGTGCTCGATGAGCAGACCAAGATGGTCATGCATCCCTCCAACAAGGACATGCTCGGCAAGAGCGTGGCCGATGTGAAGGATGTGAATGGCAAGACCTATTATCGCGAGGCCACCGAGGCCGTGCGCAAGGATGATGAGGCCTTCATCTCCTTCACCAGCACCCGTTCGGGCAGCGAGGAGCTCATTTCGCGCCTCACCATCGTGCGGAGCTATCGTCCCTGGGGCTGGGTGATCGGCTCCAGCGCCTATCTTGATGACCTGTGGGACGAATTCATCTCGGAAACCATCAAGGCGGGCTGGCAGCACGGGTTGATCATCGTTCTCTTCGTCTTCGCCACGCTGATGCTCTCGCGTAATATCAACGGCCTCATCGAGAGCACCCGCCAGACCATCACCGTGCTGGCTCAAAACGCAGGCGATGTGCATGTGCCGCATCAGGAGCGGCAAGATGAGATCGGCGACATGGCCCGCGCGCTGGCCGTGCTGGGCGAAAATGCCGCCGCGCGCCAGCGTCTCGAAGCGGATCGCATCAACGAACACCGGGCTGCCGAGGATCGCCAGCGCCGTCTGGAAGCGCTGATCGCGGAATTCGAAGGTATGGTGCGCGGGCGCATTTCCTCGCTGGGGGAAGCCTCCAACTTCCTGCGCGACAGCGCCGCCAACATGCGCGCCACCGCCGATGCCAGCATCGAGCGCACCAACGCGGTGGCTGCGGCCACCGAGCAGGCCTCCATGACCGCGCAGACGCTGGCTGCGGCGGGACAGGAGCTATCGGCCTCCATCACCGAAGTGCATACGCTGGCAACCCAGTGCAGCGAGGCCGCGAATCAGGCCGGAGGCGTTGTGAGCGCCGCCGATGGCGCGGTGACACGCCTTACCCATGCCGCCAACCAGATCGGGGCCTTTGTGCAGACCATCAACGCAATTGCGGGGCAGACCAACCTTCTCGCGCTCAATGCCACGATCGAGGCGGCGCGTGCGGGCGAAGCGGGCAAGGGGTTTGCGGTTGTGGCAGCCGAAGTGAAGCAGCTGGCGGCCCTGACCACCAAAGCCACGGACGAAATCGCCAGCCACATCAACGACATTCAGGCCTCCACGGCGGAAACCAGCACCTCGATCCAATCCGTGCTGGGGACCATCGGTCGTATTTCGGAGCTGGCGCGGGCAACCTCCAGCGCTGTCGGTGAGCAGCAGTCGGCCACCGATGAGATCGCCCGCAATGTGGAGCAGGTCGCGCAGGGCTCCCGCGAGATTTCTGAAAACATCACCGATGTGCACCGCCAGTCGAGTGGCGCGAGCAAGGTGGTCGAAACGGTCAACGATGCGGCCCATGCGGTGGCCAGCAACGCCTCGGCCATTTCCACCGACATCGAGCGCTTTCTGGGCAATGTGCGCGCGGCGTAAGGCCAGCCCGAGAATATGAAAAAGGGCCCGCGATGCGGACCCTTTTTTGTTGGCCGCGGAAAAAGTGGGAGCCACTTTTCTTGCAAGCCCTGATTTCCTGGCGGGACGGGTTTTCTTCGAAAAACCGGTTCCCACTTTTTCGGAAAACCCTACAGGTCTTTCATTTTTCGGGCTTGCTTCACGAAAAGTGGGAGCCACTTTTCTTGCAAGCCCTACCGTTCAATCCGAATAACCTGCGGGGCGCCGTCGAGCACGCCGTCTTCGGCGATGGCGGCAACGGCATTGCGGATGAGCAGCTCGGTGGTGGCATAGGTGATGAGGATCACCGGCACCGCGCCATTGGGTGTGCGGCGATGATCGCGCCCCTTCTGGAGGATGGATTCCAGCGAAATGCCACGTTCGGCCATGCGGGTCGCGATGATGGCCGCCGCGCCCGGCTTATCGAGCACCGAGAGGCGGATGTAGTAGCCACCCTCATGGCGCTGCATGGGGGCGCGCACGGGCTTCGCCATATCCCCCGAGGGCCGCCCGAAGGTCGCGACCAGATTGCCGCGCGCCACGTCCACGATGTCGCCCACCACGGCAGAGGCCGTGGCACCGCCGCCCGCACCGGGGCCGACCAGCGTCACCGTGCCCACCGGCTCGGCTTCGATGGCCACGGCATTGGTGACGCCCATGACATTGGCGAGCTGGCCCGAGCGCGGCACCATGGTGGGGTGTACGCGCTGCTCGATGCCCTGCTCGGTGCGCTCCGCAACGCCCAGCAGCTTGATACGGAAGCCGAGTTCCTCGGCCATTTCGAGATCCAGCGGGGTCACCCCGGTAATGCCCTCGACATAAACAGCATCGCCATCAACCTCGGTGCCGAAGGCAAGCGAGGAGAGGATCGCGAGCTTGTGCGCCGTGTCATAGCCCTCGACATCGAAGGTCGGGTCGGCTTCGGCATAGCCCAGGTCCTGCGCAGCCTTCAGGCACTGCGCGAAATCGAGCCCCTCGGCCTCCATGCGGCTGAGAATATAATTGCAGGTGCCGTTGAGAATGCCGGAGACGCGGCGCACCTTGTTGCCCACCAGCGCCTCGCGAAGCGCCTTGATCACCGGGATGCCGCCCGCTGCCGCCGCCTCAAACGCGATGGCAGTGTTATGGGCCTCTGCCAGCGCGGCCAACGCCGGGCCATGGGCAGCGAGCAGCGCCTTGTTGGCGGTGACCACCGGCTTGCCGAGCGCAAGCGCCGCCTCGATGAGATCCTTGGCGGTGCCGGACGCGCCGCCCATCACCTCGACCACGAGTTCCACCTCAGGATCCTTGGCGACATCGACCGGGTTGTCGTGCCAGCGATAGCCGGAAAGATCGACCCCGCGATCCTTGCCCTTGGAACGCGCAGACACCGCGACAATCTCGATGGGCCGCCCCGCGCGCGCGGCCAGCTCGGCACTGGCATTGTTGAGAATCTGGATGGTGGCGGCGCCCACGGTGCCAAGGCCCGCAATGCCAACTTTCAACGCGCCCGCCATGAACAACCTCCGATTCCTTAAAAGTATCCGGAGGCGGTTCTAGCGGGGCAGCGCGCGCGAGTCACCCCCGCCGACGCCGGAGGCTCACGCCCCCGGCAGCACCGAGAGGTTCTTCTTCAGCTCGCTCGTCATATCGGCGAGGCGGGCTTCCACCTCGGCACGCTTGCGGCGGCCCTCGTTCTGCACGGCGAGCACGCCGTTGATGGTGTCTACAAGATCGCGATTGGTCTTTTCCAGGGTCGCGAGGTCGATAATGCCGCGCTGGCTCTGCTTCTCGATCTCGATGGCCTGGGTGCGCATCATCTCGGAGGCCTGCTTGAGCATCTCGTTGGTGGCATCCGTCACGGTCTTCTGCATTTCCAGCGCGGAGTTCTGGCGCGAAAGGCCGAGCAGCAGGATCATCTTCTGCTTCCACACCGGAATCGTGAGCTGGGTGGTGGCCTGAAGGTTCTCGATCAGGGTTTCATCACCCGCCTGCACGATACGGATCTGGGGCAGCTGCTGAATGCCGATCTGGCGCGCCTGCTGCAAATACATGACGCGCTTTTCCAGCCGATCGAGCGCCTGCAAGGCATCCTGATAGGTCTGGGCGGCCATGAGGCCATCGGCCGTGCCCGCTTTCGCGTCGGCCTCGGCTTTCAGCTCCATCAGGCGGCCCTTGCGAAACCCTTCGCCATATTCCTTGCCCGCCGCGATATAGGTGTCGAGTTCGGCGATGGCGTCCTTGGTCTGATCGTGCAACTCGTCCAGCATCGCGATGTCGCGGCGCAAGGACTCCTTGTGCTTGTCCAGCTCGATGGTGACGCGATCCACCTGCCCCGCCACATTCTCGAACTGCTCCTTGAAGCGGCGGATGCGCGCCTCAACGGAGGTGAAGAGCTTCTGGAACCAGTTGAGCTTGCCAATGGAGGCCGGGTCCAGCCCCTTGGCCTTGGAGAGGATGTCGGACAAGAGTTCGCCGGTGCGGCCCATGTCCTTGTTGCGTGTCTCCGCGAGAATGCGATCCGCGAAATCGGAGACGCGCGACTGCGCGGCATCGCCATAGGTGACGAGCGAGCCACGATCCTCGATGTTGAGCGTCTTGGCCGCGCGCTCCACGGCGGCGCGATCCAGCGCAATGGAGGGCAGATGCGCTTTCGCGCGCAGGGCCTCGATATCCGCGCTGGCCCCGTTCACCGCCACTGGCGCGGTTTTACCCTCGTTCTCGCTCATCGCATCTCTCCCAAAGCTGACGCGCGCGTAACGTAGGGATGCGATGAACGAATGTCACCGGGCCGGGACGGGTATTTTGGGGATGCACCTAACCGGCGGATCGACCGGGGATGGCAGGCGCTTCTTCCACCAACCGGATCTGGCGACGACGCACAGGCTGCGGTTCCACGCGGTTGCGCCCGCCCTTCTTGGCATCATAGAGCGCGATATCCGCATGGGCGATGACGTCATGCAGGGCTGCCACGCCGCTCATGCGGCCTTCCGCCACCCCCAGCGAGGCTGTGACGGTGGAACCACCATCCGGACGGGCATGCGGAATCGCCGCCGCCACAAGCGCACGGCGGAAGCGCTCCGCCAGTTCCGTGCCGGAATCAAGGTGGCAATGGGGAACAAAAGCGATGAACTCCTCGCCCCCGAAGCGGCCCAGTACGTCGCGCTCGGGGTTCAGGCACTCCATCATCACCGTGGCCAGCGTGCGCAGGCAGCGGTCGCCCTCGGCGTGGCCATAGGTGTCGTTGTAGCTCTTGAAGTGGTCCACATCGAGCATGATGACGCAGAAGGGCGCATCGCGACGGGTTGCGGAGGCAAAGAAATTCTCCACCGCGAGATCGAACCCGCGCCGATTGGCAGCCCCCGTCAGCGGATCGATCCGCGAGAGCTGGGAGAGCTTGGCGTTGTCATGGCTCAGCTCCACCGTGCGCAATTCGGCAAAGCGGCGGCGCAACCAAGTGCGGCGATATTCGCCCTCCTGAATCGCCAGTGCCAGCAGCGTGATGTAGCTCGTCGCGCAGAGCGCCATAATGCCCATCACCGCCGCCGGCGCCCCCAACGAAGAGAACTTGAGCACCAGAACGGCATGGAGTCCTGTGGAAGCCAGCGCCACGAAAGCGGCATGGCGAAATCCCAGTTTGAGGATCGAATTGGCGAACATCACCGGGAAGAGCGCGAGGTACTGGTACTGATCGGCCGAGTAAGCCGTGGAGCCGAGAAACAGCACCTCGACCTGAAGGATATAGACCAGCGGCATCAGGGTGCCGATCCACTCGGTCGCGCGCGGCGACAAGGGCCGAGTGAGGATGCTGGCCGCAAACAGCATCAGCGGCGTTACTACCCCCAGATGCAGCAACACCGAGAGCAGGAAAACATCCGGGATGACGACGGCATCCACCACCAGAAACAGGTTGTAGGAAATGAGCGCCAGCAGCGCACTGCGGCGATAATGCTTGCGCCGCCAAGCCACCGTATCTTCGGCATAGGCGGCCTCCAGCGGGGCTGAGAATTGCAAGCGGGCACGCCCGCGGCGCATCTCGACATCAAGATCAGCGGCGCGGAGCGCATCGTGCAGGGGGGTCGCCATGGCCTTCATGACAAACACAGCTAAAGGGTGTATATTAAGAGGCATTAAAAAGGGGCGGTCAAAACCGCCCCTTCATGCTTCATAAACGGCTGATGAATGTGAGACTTAGCCAGCCTGACGGATGTCGATCACATTGTGCAGGGTGCCATCCGCGCCGTCGAAGAACTTCTTGAGGTTGCGCGCGGCCTGACGGATGCGCTGCTCGTTCTCGACGATAGCAAGGCGGACGTACTCATCGCCGTGCTCGCCAAAGCCGAGGCCCGGCGCGACGGCGACATCCGCCTTTTCCACCAGCAATTTCGCGAATTCCACCGAGCCGAGCGACTTGAACTTCTCCGGGATCGGCACCCAGGCGAACATGGTGGCCTGCGGGGTGGGGATTTCCCAACCGGCCTTGCCGAAGCTTTCCAGCATGGCATCACGGCGCTTCTTGTAGATGTCGCGCATCTCGCGGATGCAATCATCCGGCCCGTTGAGCGCGGCGGTGGCCGCCACCTGAATCGGGGTGTAGGCGCCATAATCGAGGTAGGACTTCACACGCGCCAGCGCGCCGATGAGGCGCTCGTTGCCCACCGCGAAACCCATGCGCCAGCCGGCCATGGAGAAGGTCTTCGACATGGAGGTGAACTCCACGCAGATATCCATCGCGCCCGGCACCTGAAGCACGGAAGGCGGCGGGTTGGCGTCGTCGAAATACACCTCGGCATAGGCGAGATCGGAGAGGAGGATAATGTCGTGCTTCTTCGCGAAGGCGACGAGATCCTTGTAGAAATCCAGCTCGGCAACGAAAGCGGTCGGGTTCGAGGGATAGCACACCACCATCGCGATCGGCTTGGGGACCGAGTGCTGGATGGCGCGCTCCAGCGCCGGGAACATGTCCGGGGTCGGCTCGGCCGGGATCGAACGGATAACACCGCCTGCCATCAGGAAGCCGAAGGCGTGGATCGGGTAGGACGGGTTCGGCACCAGCACGACATCACCCGGGCCGCAGATGGCCTGCGCCATGTTGGCGAAGCCTTCCTTGGAGCCGAGGGTGGCGACAACCTGCGTATCCGGGTTGAGCTTCACGCCGAAGCGGCGGGCATAATAATTGGCCTGCGCGCGGCGAAGACCGGCAATGCCCTTGGAGGCGGAGTAGCGATCGGTGCGCGGCTTGCCTGCGGTTTCGACCAGCTTCTCGATCACGTGCTTGGGTGCCGGCAGATCCGGGTTCCCCATCCCCAGATCGATGATGTCTGCCCCGTTAGCTCGCGCCTGCGCCTTGATCTTGTTCACCTGTTCGAACACGTAGGGCGGCAATCGGCGGATGCGGTGGAACTCGTTCATCTCTCTAGCTTTCGCTGACGGGGTTTAAGGATGCTCCGGCCTTGCCTGTCTTGGCGTGGCCATTGCGCTTGTCATGGCCCGGTCGGGGAACCGGGATCCGGGCTGACATTGCCGGAAACCTGCTTCTTGTTGCAGCAGGACGCACAAGTCTAGCACGAATTTCTGATTCTCGAGCATCCCCCCTTCAGGGGAGCAGCGCGAGGTGGATCGCAAAGGCCGTCGTTTACGGGTTGCCCGCTCCCGCAGGCCGCGGGATGGAGCCATCGTAGCCCGACTTCGGCTTGGGTCGGTTGGCAAAGGCACGGGTGCGGTCACGCTGGCTCGCCAGCTCCTTCTCCAGCTTCTGCACATCACCGGCGCTGCGCACCGGGGTCGGGCGCGAGGGCGGCGTCACTCCCACGGGGATATAGCCGCTGGGGGCTGCCGCGCGAGACTGCACCACGAAAGCTGGCGTTTCCGGATCAGGCGCGCCGCCCTGCATGGAGCGCACCGTCTGTGTCATGCCGGTGCCATTACAGCCGCCGAGAATCGCCGCCATCAGAAAGGGAGTCGCCCTGAGCGCCCCCGTGCGACGCAGAAATACGGCCATGAAGAGCTGCCCCCGAAAAGTTCGATTTGTCCAATAAAGCGCTGTTGTGCGCGCTTTTGAGTTTCTTAACCGTAAAAGCCGCCGAAATTCGGGCAAGCTTTAATGGCTTGCTCCTTCCGTCGGTGTTGCGGGCGTCACAAAAACGGGCCAGCATGGGCCAACGAGGCGGGTTTGGTCAGTGGTGGCCGCCCAGCCCAGAAACAAGGTCGGCGTGAACCGACCAGGGGAAATGCGCCATGAAGGGCAAGACGAAGACATCCGCTGCCAAGGCCGAGAAGCCGGCCCCCGACAAGCAAAAGCCCGCCCCCACCCTCGCGAAGGCTGTTGTGGCCAAAGCCGAAGCCAAGAGCGACAGCAAGAGCGCGGCGGCCACCAAGGCCCCAGCGGTTAAGGTCGCGCCTGCCGCCGCCCCCGTCGCCAAGGCCCCGGCGGCGAAAGCGCCAGCCCCCAAGGCAGGAGCCGCCAAGCCTGCGGCCGGGAAAACGCCTGTGGCTAAACCTGCGGAGCCCAAAGCCGCGCCCGCCAAGACGGCAGCTTCGTCGAAGACGGCGGCAGGCAAGTCCGCCGCTCTCCCTGCCGCACCAGTTAAACCTGCGCCCGCGAAATCTGCCGCTGCCAAACCGAGCGCGCCCAAAGCCACCTCGGCTGCCAAGCCAGCGGCGGAGAGCAAGCCCGCGCCTGCGGCCAAACCTGCGCCGGCCAAGGCAGAGAGCGTGAAGCCCGAGATCGCCAAGCCATCCCCGGATGCTGCGCCTGATGTGGCGGCGGCGGAGGCCATCGGCGCCGAGCTTGAGCATCTGGCTGAGGTGACCAGCGAGATCATCGCGGATGCCGGCAAGGCCAGCGTTGCGGTGCTCAAAGGGCTGGAAGATGCCAAGCCGCCTGTTTCCACCGAGGAAACGGCGGATCTTGCGCGGACGTTCGGCTCGATTGCGGAATATTGGCTCAAGGACCCTGCGCGCCTTGTCAAAACGCAGAAAGACATCTCTGTCGATCTGATCAACCTCTGGACCGGCTTCATCAAGCAGGCGAGCGGTGAGCCGGTGGAACCTGCCGTGCCCATTCCGGCGCGCGATCCGCGTTTTGCCGACAAGGACTGGTCGGAAAACCCCTATTTCAACATGCTGCGCCAGGCCTATTTCATGGGAACGAAATGGGCGGATTCGCTGGTGGACAAGGCTGAGGTGGACGAGAACACCAAGCGCAAGGCGGGTTTTTATGTGCGCCAGCTCGCCAGCGCCCTCTCCCCCTCCAACTACGTGATGACCAACCCGGAATTGCTGCGTCAGACGGCGGAGGAAAAGGGCGAGAACCTGGCCCGCGGCATGAAAATGCTGGCGGAGGACATCGAGGCGGGCAACGGACAGCTCAAGATCCGCCAGTCTGACACCTCCCCGTTCAAGTTCGGCGAGAACATCGCCAACACGCCGGGCAAGGTGGTGTTCCGCAACGAGTTGATCGAACTGATCCAGTACACCCCAACGACCGAGAGCGTGTACAAGACGCCGCTGCTGATTGTGCCGCCGTGGATCAACAAGTTCTATATCCTCGATCTCAATGCCGAGAAGAGCTTCGTGCGCTGGGCTGTGAGCGAGGGGCTGACGGTGTTCGTCATCTCGTGGATCAACCCGGACGAGCGCCACCGCGCCTATGATTTCGAAGCTTACATGAAGCGCGGCGTGTTGAGCGCGCTCGATGCCGCGCTCGAAATCACCGGCGAGAAGACGGTCGATACCATCGGCTATTGCGTCGGCGGTACCATGCTTAGCGTGACGCTGGCCTATATCGCGCAAGACCCTGTGGAGGCGAAGAAGATCCGCTCGGCGACGCTGTTCACCACGCAGGTGGACTTCACCCATGCGGGCGATCTGCTCGCCTTCGTGGATGAGGCGCAGATCCGCTCCGTCGAGGAAATGATGGCCGAAACCGGCTATCTGCCGGGATCGAAAATGGCGGGCGCCTTCAACATGCTGCGCCCCAATGACCTGATCTGGTCCTATGTCGTGAACAACTACCTCAAGGGGAAGAACCCGGCGCCGTTTGATCTTCTGTACTGGAATGCGGATTCCACCCGCATGCCGGAGGCGAACCACAGCTTTTACTTGCGCAACTGCTATCTCAACAACAACTTCAGCCAGAAGAAGATGGTGGTGGGCGGGCGCACGCTCGACCTGAGCCTCGTTAAGCAGAAAATCTACAACCTCGCCGCCAAGGAAGACCACATTGCGCCGGCCAAGTCCGTGTTTGTTGGCTCGAAATTCTTCGGCGGCGAAGTGACCTATGTGCTGGCGGGCTCCGGGCATATCGCCGGGGTCATCAACCCCATGACCAAGCCGAAGTACCAGTATTGGACCAATGGTCCGGTAAAAGGTGAATTCGAGGATTGGGTGAAGGGCGCCACCGAACATGCGGGCACCTGGTGGCCGCATTGGCATGCCTGGCTCACCAAGGGCGAACCCAAAGTGCCGGCGAGGCAACCGGGCAGTGAGGCGCACCCGCCGCTGGAGGATGCCCCCGGCCTTTACGTGCGCATCAAGGCCTGAGACCTTGGCAAGAAATCCATCAGCCCCGCTTCGGCGGGGCTTTTTGTTGTGGAGATCACACCGGCAAGCCTGCGGGAAAACGCTCAAAAGAAAAAGGGCCGGTTTCCCGGCCCTTGGTCATTCTTTACGCTGTGGCGTCGATCAGTACTTGCGCACCACCGGGGCCTCACGGGCCGGGCCTTCACCCCACTTGGAGGTCAGGCCCAGCGAGATCAGGTGAGCGGAGCCCTTGGCATCGGCTTCGAAGGTGCCGCCAAGCGGACCCGGCTGCGAGATGTGGCCCTTCTTGATGTGCAGGTAGGAATAGGAGCCGTTCAGAGCGAAGCGGTCCGAGACCTTGTAGGTGAAGCCGGTCGAGAGCCAGAGGCGATCGTTATCCGGCAGGGAGACGCGGCGGATGGCGTCCGACACCGGGGTGATCTCGTAGGCGACACCAGCGCGCAGGGTGAGCGCCTGATTATACTTGTATTCGCCGCCCAGCGCGAACATCCAGGCGTCACGATAACCGAACGGGAGACGCTGCAGCGGCGCCATGGCCGGCAGGATCAGGTTCTTGAGCGCGGCATCGCCGATACGGCCGTAGTTCTGCCATTCCACCGAGCCGAGGATGTCGAGCTTCTCATTCACACCCTGGCGGACCGAGAGGTTGACGCGGTTCGGCAGGTTCAGCGTGCCTTCGGCGTTGTTGGCGATCAGCGGGCCGAGGATGGCCTTGCCCTTCACGGGCTGATCGACGAAGGAGCGCCAGCCGAGACCGATCTGGGTGGTCTTGGTCGGGGTCCAGGTGATACCGGCGGTCCAGCCCACGCCCACGCCATCGGCATGGTTGATGCCGGCGGTCGAGACGCCGCCCGGCGGCAGGAAGGCGAACTGGCGGGCCGAGGCGTACTGGATCTGCAGGCCAACACCAACCGACCACTCATTGTTGATCTTGTAGGCGATCGACGGGGTGGCGGTGATCACGCGCAGCTTCGAGGTGTGGGTGAGGAAGCTGCCGCGCCACTGGGCATCCGGCTTGATCGAGTTGCCGTAGGTGGTGTTGAGCGAGATACCGACGGTGAGGCGCTCGTTCAGCGGATAGATGACGTAAGTGGCGGGCACGAAGTAATCCATGCCGACATCGCCGGAGGTGGCCGGACGCAGGCCGTTGAGCGCAGCGCTGGCGCCGGTATAGGCACCCGTCATCTTGGTGACCGGAACACCGAAGGTATAGTTGGTGTCGATGGTCATACGGGTGAAGCCGGTCATCGTGGCCGGGTTCGCGAACATCGTGGCGGCGCTTTCCGAGCCGGGCGCGGCGAAGCCAGCATAACCCATGCCGTTGAACACCGAGCTCTGCGACGTGTTGGTCAAACCACCCGCAACGGCGCTCCCCAGCGCCAGCAGCGAAACAGAAGCCGCGAGTGCCGCACGCCCCATCATCATTTTCATATTCTTGTCTCCCTCGACACGAATCGGCCCTTTGGGGCTCGCTTCGGATTGGGGAGAAGATGCCGGGGCCATTCGCGCCTTGCAACTCCCCCATTCGCCGGGCGCAGATGGCGTTTGAGGGCGATCGAACGCCCGAATTGGCAAATTTTGGGGGCGAATGCGCTATATCAGCACTTGCTGCAACGCACTCGCCAGTTCACTTGTAAACAAACCCGCATCCTTGACCACTTGTGGCGAATTCAAGGCTTCAACGACAACGCCCCTTTTCGGGGCGCTGTTGCGGGATTGACACATTTTTCACCACGGAAATCGCGGGTCAGGCAGGTTGCTCACAGGCCCAGCATCAGTTTCAGGTTCTGGACCGCCGCGCCCGAGGCTCCCTTGCCGAGGTTGTCGAGCCGCGCGACCAGCACCGCCTGCCCTTTCGCCTCATGGCCAAAGACGAACAGCTCCAGTTTGTTGGTGCCGTTGAGCGCCTGCGGTTCGATCTTGCCGCCCATACCGGCAACCTCCGCCGCATCCGCGACGCGGACGAACTCGGAACCTGCATAGCGAGCCGCCAGCGCCCCGCGCAGGTCTTCCACCGTGGTGCCGGCCTTGAGCGTGGAAAGGTGCAGCGGCACGCTGACCAGCATGCCCTGCCGGAAATTTCCGACAGAGGGGACGAAAATCGGCTGGCGGGTCAGCTTCGAATAGGCGGTCAGCTCGCCCAGATGCTTGTGCTGAAGCGCGAGGCCGTAAAGCTCGAACGGGTTCGCGGTGCCGGCTTCGTATTGCTCGATCATGCCCTTGCCGCCGCCGGAATAGCCCGAGACGGCATTGACAGTGACGGGGAAATCCGCCGCCATGATGCCCGCATCGACCAGCGGGCGCAGCAGGGCAATGCCGCCCGTGGGGTAGCAGCCCGGATTGGCGACGCGCGCGGCCTTGGCCACCGCCTCGGCATGGCCGGGGGCGAGTTCGGGGAAGCCATAGGTCCAGCCCGGTGCGACGCGATGCGCGGTGGAGGCATCGATGAAGCGCGGGCATTTGTCGCCCAGCGTCTCGCCCAACGCCACGGCTTCCTTGGCGGCATCATCGGGCAGGCAGAGGATCACGACATCCACCTGCGACATAAGCTCCGCCTTGGCCGCCACGTCCTTGCGCTTGTCTGCCGCAATGGAGCGCACCGCAATGGCCGGCTCGTTGGCCAGCATCTCGCGGATCTGGAGGCCGGTGGTTCCGGCTTCGCCATCAATGAAAACGGTGGGCTGGGCGTTTTTGAGCGGGATGGACATGGCAGGCTCCGTGAGATGCGCGTAACGCTAGGCGCGCTAGATGGGGCAGAAAGATGACAAACAAAAGAGGGGCGCAAAGCACCGCGCCATGACGCGCCAATAGCGCGCTCGTCACGCCAGCATCATCGCGGCTTGAAGTGCACGAAGAGCGCGAACAGCACCCACGGCAGGAAAAATCCGCTACCCGAGAGCAACAGCCCGGCGAAACGCTCCCACTGGGTGGCCTCGGCTGCATTGTTCGACAGCATCGGGATCATGTGCGTGAGGCCGAAAGTCACCAGCGGCGCGAGCACAGCCGCAACCGCCCAGACAACGCGCACGCCAATGGCACGCCCCGGCGCGAACAGGATGAGCAGCGCAGGCAACAACACGAACATGCCTGTGAGGCCGAGCAAGAAAATGCGCATGAGGGCACCCGTTTTTCAGGTTCTGCCTGTCTCATATTGTGCTGCGGCGCGCAATGGAAAGCTGGAAAGAGAAGAGATGCCCCCCCGCGTGCGAGGCGCTGGTTCGCCCAAGGAAGGACGCGCTTGCGGCGTGAGAGTGTTTGACTTCGGCGCGCCCGAGACCTTAAGAAAGTGTTCCTTTTATGCTTTAGGCATTTATCGGATCCCGTCATGCGTCGCGCGACTTATCTATCTGGTTTTATTGCAGGTTTTTTTGGACTTACCAGCATCTCCACCGCGCAGGACGCGAATCCGAAAAGCCTTCCGCGCTGCGATGCATTCCGCACCGCCGTGCTGCTCGAGTTGTGCAAAAGCAGCGTCACGGTGAGCATTTCGCGCTCGTACGATCGGGAGACTTACAGCACCTCCACCGCTGATCCCTTTTTCGGGACCAGCGGCCTCTGGCGGCGGCGCATCCACAACAGCGAACGCGTCGGCGTGCAATGGACGCCGAGTGAAAATGTCCGCATCGGCATCAGTGGTTCGCTATACGCCGGAAACGGCACCAATGAGCGGAGCCAAATTAGCTCGTTCAACGCTTTTGCCGCCCGCACCGTCTATGGAACGCATCACGCCCCCGGGGTGGATGCCAAGGTGCGCCTCCTCTCCGGGACCGCGTGGGGCGGTGAGCACAGGATTTTCGCGTTGGGAAGCCTGCAGCTTGTCAGCAGCTATCGCTCGACGATCCATCGCACGACCTACTTGCCACCGTTTTTCTCATTCGCCTTTTCCAACACGGGCAAGGCTCCACAATCTGCTCAGGGTTCTGTAGGGCTTCAATCGTCGCACAACTGGACGCTGGATCGACTGGGGCTGGATATCATTTCCCAGAATACGTTCTCCTACTCGCGCGTTGAGCGCACCACCCGCTTTACCTATAGTTTCGACACCGGGCTGATGGTCGCGCATGCAGCAAGCGGGGTTGCCCTTGGTCCCAAACTCAGCATCCAGCCGACGCCCGTCTCAGGAACGCGCCTTCGTCCTTATGTGATGACAGGCCTTGCGGGCTATTTTGCCCCCGCGCAACTTCTGGGCATTGCTGCCCTGCGCGGGTTCGTTCTGGACGGCTCGGCGACGTGGCTCGCGGTGCAAAAGATCGACCGCAATTACTTTCCGCCGACATTCGATGCTCGTCCTGTCCGACACAGGCTCGAAGCGTTTGGGCGCCTCCGCTACACCGTCGAATACTGAACGCCCCTTCCCATTAGCAGGAAAGTCCGATGACATTGAAGAAAGTGCTGCCCGCCGCCATCCTCGGCGCGCTCGCTCTCACCGGGTGCAACACCACATCCAACGACAAGCCCATGGTGCTGCTCTCTGCCAAGTCAGAGGCTAACATGCGCACCCTTCTTGCAACGAGACTGGATGCGCATCCGCGGACGCATCGCCTTTTTCAGCCCATGGCCATCAAGACGGCTGAAATTTCAACGCCGTTTCCCACGCCGAGGGTCATCGGCGATCAGCCGAACACCACCTATTGCGTGAAGATTGCCATGGATGCAGCCATTCTTGATACGCTCTATGTCGTGGCCTACGTCAACCCGACGTCGGACACCGATTTTCGTGCGGACGTCCACATCGCAGGCTACGCGCCCCCGGCACTTTGCGAGGGGAAAACGATGCAGCCCTTCAGGGAGCTGATCGAACTTCGGTCGAGACGAGTCAAAGCGTCCTGAGGCTAAGCCCCGCAACAAAAAAGGCCCGCGAAAGCGGGCCTTTTGCATTCTGGTCGAGAAAGCCGGGCGAACCCGGCATCCCGAATTAGCGCTTCGAGAACTGGAAGGAGCGGCGGGCCTTGGCCTTGCCGTACTTCTTACGCTCGACGGTACGCGAGTCGCGGGTCAGGAAGCCGCCCTTCTTGAGCGTGGAACGCAGCTCCGGCTCGTAGAAGGTGAGCGCACGGGCGAGGCCGTGACGCACAGCACCGGCCTGGCCGGAAAGACCGCCACCCGTGCAGGTGACCATGATGTCGTACTGGTCCACGCGGCCAGCGGCGACGAGCGGCTGGTTGAGCACGAGGCGCAGCACCGGGCGGGCGAAGTACACTTCGACAGCGCGGTTGTTGACCGTGATCTTGCCGGTGCCCGGCTTGATCCAGACGCGAGCAACGGCGTCCTTGCGCTTGCCGGTGGCATAGGCGCGGCCCTGCTTGTCGAGCTTCTGGACGTGGACGGGAGCCTCAGCCTGCGCCGAAACCTTCGCGCCGCCGAGATCCGAAAGGGAGGAGAGAACCTCAGCCATGATTACCCGAGCCTCGTGTTCTTGGAGTTGAGAGCGGCGACATCGAGAACCTGCGGCTGCTGGGCCTCATGCGGGTGCTCGGCACCCTTATAGACGCGGAGATTGCCGAGGATCTGGCGGCCGAGCGGGCCACGCGGCAGCATGCGCTCCACGGCCTTCTCGATCACACGCTCCGGGAAGCGACCTTCAAGGATGAACTTCGCAGAACGTTCCTTGATGCCACCGATGTAACCGGTGTGGTGGTAGTAGTTCTTCTGGTTCAGCTTGCGACCGGTGAACACCACCTTCTCCGCGTTGATGACGACGATGTTGTCGCCGGTGTCAACGTGGGGGGTGAAGGTCGGGCGATGCTTGCCGCGCAGGCGCATCGCGATGACCGAGGCAAGGCGACCGACAACGAGACCGGTGGCGTCGATGAGGACCCACTTCTTCTCGACATCGGCCGGCTTCGCCACGAACGAGCGCGTGGCAGAGGTGTAGGCCTTCATGATCCATCCTCAAAGGAATGAGCGAAAAAGAGAAGCGGCGCCTTGCGGCACCGCGACTGGGTGGGGGATACGCGAAGCTGACTTCTACGTCAACAGGAATATTCGGCATCAAAATTCGAATATCGCATAAAATTCATCAGTTTATAAAATGTGGTATTATTTTACCACCTCAACGCGGCGGAACCGAATAGGTGCCGGCGACATGCGCCACCGGCGCGGCCTGCCCTTCCGAGAAAATGGTCACCTCCCCCACGCACAGCCGCTTGCCGGCCTTGAGCAGGCGCGTCTCCGCCAGAAGATCGGCTTTTTCGGGCTTGGAGAGGAAATTGATCGACAGGTTAGTGGTGACCGCCAGTTCCACACGCCCCACCACCGAGAGCACAGCAACATAGAGCGCGAAATCCGCCAGCTCCATCATCGAGGGGCCGGACAGGGTGCCTCCGGGCCGCAGATAGCGCTTGTCATATTTCAGCCGCACGGTGCAGGTGCCCGGCCCGACAGCCTCGATCACCTTGGTGCGCCCGCCCAGATTGATCTCGGGGAAGACCTCATCGATGAAGGCTTCCATCTCGTCGCGGTTCAGCATGGGTTGCGCGGGGCGCAGCGGCATTCGTCTTCTCCTCCCGGACGTCTTGTGATGGCTTGCCCGGCGGGGCGGCGCGGGTATCCTTGCGCAAAATGAGAGGGGCGGAACGAGCTGATGTCAAACGCTATGCCGGACACTTCAGACGCAACACTGATCCGCATTCAGGATCATGGCCCGGTGCGCGTGCTCACGCTGGCCAACCCGGCGCGGCGCAATGCGCTTTCGCGCGCCATGATCGCGCAGGTTCAGGCCGCCCTGGAGGCTGTCCGGGTGGATAGCGCCGTGCGGGTGCTGGTGGTGAATGCCGAAGGGCCGGCCTTCTCTGCGGGGCACGACCTGAAGGAAATCAATGCCGCGCGTGGCGAGGCAGATGGCGGCAAGGCTTTTTTCGCGGCACTGATGGCGGAATGCGCCGCCATGATGATGATGCTGCGCGCCCTGCCCCAGCCGGTGATTGCGGCGGTGGAAACGGTGGCCACCGCGGCAGGCTGCCAGTTTGTAGCCTCCTGTGATCTCGCAGTGGCGGGGGAGCAAGCCCGTTTTGCGACGCCGGGGGTCAATATCGGGCTGTTCTGCTCCACCCCGATGGTCGCGCTCTCGCGCAATGTGTCGAACAAGCACGCCATGGAAATGCTGCTGACGGGCGAGATGATCGATGCGCCGTCGGCGCATCGCTTCGGGCTGGTCAACCGCGTGGTGCCGGAGGGGCAGGCGCTCTACAACGCGCTGGAGCTGGCCGCACTCATTGCTTCCAAGCCGCCCGTCACGCTGAAGATCGGCAAGGAGGCGTTCTACCGGCAGAAGGAAATGACGCTGGAAGACGCCTATGGCTATGCGGCCGAGGTGATGGTGGAAAACCTGCTGCATCGTGAGGCTGTCGAGGGCATCGGGGCTTTCGTCAAACCCAAGGGGTGACGGACACTCCAGTCTGACATGAAAAAGGAGCCTGAACGGCGCCTTTTTGTGTCGTCCGCGCTCACGCGGCGCGGATCGCCTGCAAGAAGCGGTCAACCTCGTGCTTGATGCGGCCTGCCTCCTCCGACAGGCGCGCAGCGGATTGCAGCACCTGCACCGAGGCGGCACCGGTTTCCTCGGCCCCGCGCGCGACGCCGGTGATGTTTTCGGTCACGGACTGGGTGCCCATGGCTGCCGCGCGCACGTGCTCGGCGATTTCACCGCTTGAGGCGCGCTGCGCTTCCACGGCTGAGGAGACTTCCAGCGCAATGGCGCGCATGTCCTCGATGGTGCTGCCGATGGCTGCCACGGCAGACATGGACTCCCCCGTCACCGACTGCACGCGCGAGACGTTGTTGGCGATTTCAGCCGTGGCGCTGGTGGTCTGGGCGGCAAGTTGCTTCACCTCTTGGGCGACCACCGCGAAGCCCTTGCCGGCTTCGCCCGCGCGGGCGGCTTCGATGGTGGCATTGAGCGCCAGAAGGTTGGTCTGCCCGGCGATCTGGTTGATGAGGTCCACCACCTGCCCGATGGTGGCCACGGACTGTTCGAGATCCGTGAACTTGCTCGCCATGGCACGGGAGAGGCCATAAGCATTTTCCGCCACAGCCGTTGCGCGGCCCATGCCGTGGGAAATGTCGCCGATGGCCTGAACGATCTGCCCGCCGACATCCGAGAGCATATCGATATTGGCATGCATCTGGCCGGAGGTGTCGGACACAATATCCGCCTGACGTGAGGTTTCCTCCGCGCCGGCCGAGAGCTGGCTGGCGGCCGTGTGCAGCTCGTGGGAGGTACCGGTCAGGGCGGCGACGCGGCTCTCCGCGGCCGCTTCAAAGCTGCGGATGGCCTCTTCGAGGCGGCGCGCGCGCTCCACTTTCAGAGCGGCCTCGCGGCTGTCCTCGGCCTGACGCTCATGC
The DNA here is from genome assembly GCA_020161475.1 of Pseudomonadota bacterium. Classification (GTDB taxonomy): domain Bacteria; phylum Pseudomonadota; class Alphaproteobacteria; order Rhizobiales; family Beijerinckiaceae; genus Rhabdaerophilum. The sequence continues at coordinate 57,250 of JAIUNQ010000002.1, forward strand.
TCCTGCGCAAGGCGATAGCGGAAGGCTTCGATGGTTTTTGCAATGGCACCGACCTCATCTTCCTTGGCGCGGTGGCGCACATCGGTGCCGAAGCGCCCCTCGGATACCGCCGCGAGATCCTCGGTGATGTCGGCGAAGGGCCGCGAAATGCGACGCGCGCTCCACACCCAGATGCCGCAGGCGATCAGGATGATCATGCCCAGAAAGGCCGCCGTGAAGAGGCGCGTATTGTTGCGCAGGACCGTGTTGCGGACATCCATTTCCTCCAGGCGCTGCTTGTAGCGCTTGGCGAGGGTTTCGAGCGCGGCGTTCAGCGCGCGGCGCGTATTGCGGTTGGCGTCGTTGTCACCCATGGCGCGGGCCGCGGCAAAGCCGCCGCTGCGGGCTGCCGCCACCAGATCGGTGCGCAACTTGATGAAAGCCTCGATCTGCGTCTGGGCCGCGCGGAAATCCGCCTCTTCGCCAGTTTCGGTCAGACCGCGCCATTCATTGGTCGCGGCGCGCAAGGAATCGAGGTGGAGCAGCAGCCCCTTGCCGAACTGTTCCACGCGCTCCGGCGTCTCGGCGATGTAAAGCCCGCGGGACTCCATCACGACGGCATAGACAATGCCGTTGACGCGCTCGACGATGCCCTGTTTTCGCAAGGTCGAGGTCGTTATCGTGTTCACGTCGGTCAACACGCGGTCCGACCAGACCAGAGAAGCTGCGAAACCGAGCACCAGCATGGCGATCGCGCCCAGCGCGAACTGAAGCTGAGAAAAGAGACGATTACGGAACTGCATGGTCACCCCCCGCCAATGAGGATGAGGAGAGACTGATAAACTTTTGGTTGCTGATTGATGGCCCTGAGCAGAAAATTGCGCAGTTGTGCACATTTTCTGCCCATACCTTCACGCAGCCCGGATCTCGGAGAGGAAACGCTCCACCTCTTCCCGGATGCCGCCCGCCTCGCCCGAGAGTTTTTGCGCCGCAGAAAGAACCTGAATCGAGGCAGAACCGGTATCCTGCGCGGCATTAGCCACACCGGCGATGTTCTCGCTCACACTCTCCGCACGCCTGGCCGCACTGCGCACGTTTTCGGCAATCTGCTCTGTGGCCACCCGCTGCTGGGTCACGGCAGCGGAAACTTCCATGGCAATGGACCGCATTTCCTCCACGGAAACACAAATACTGGTTGCAGAGTCGATCGACTCCCGCGTCACCGCCCGGATGCGGTTTACGTTGTCGCCGATATCCGCTGTCGCACGGCTTGTCTGGGCGGCCAGCGCTTTCACCTCCTGCGCCACGACCGCAAAGCCCTTGCCCGCCTCCCCCGCGCGCGCGGCTTCAATCGTCGCGTTCAGGGCCAGAAGGTTGGTCTGCCCGGCAATGGCGTTGATCAGCTCCACCACATGGCCGATGCTGGCCACGACCTCTTCCAGATTCCGGAATTTTCCCGCCATGGCGATCGAGAGATCATGGGCGTGGCCGGAAACGCCATTGGCGCGCTCCATGCCCTGAGCAATCTCGCCGATGGCGGACACAAGCTGGTTGCCCGCTTCCACCAGCACATCGGTGTTGCGGTGCATCTCGTCCGAGTCCTGCGCCACCACATCGGCCTGTCGTGCTGTTTCCTCGGCACCGGCAGACAGGGTGGAGGCCGCCATGTGCAGCCCCTGCGAGGTTCCGCTCAAGGCTTCCACACGGCTGGCGGCAGCGGCTTCGAAACGCGCGATGGCCGCCTCCATGCGGGCATGGTTTTCGGATTTGGCGGCGTGTTCGGCGGCCAGCGCCTGTTCGCTCGCATTCCGCTGGATCAGCATGAGGCGAAAGCTCTCGATGGCGCGCGAAATGACGCCGACTTCATCGACGCGCTGCTGATAGGCCACGGGAAAGGCCGTATCGCCGCCATTGAGCCGTCTCAGCGCCTCGGAAATCGCATTGAAGGGACGCGACATGTAATGCGCGGTCCAGGCCCAGCCGCCCAGCGTCATCAGGGCGATCATCCCCAGAACACCGTTGGCGAGCAGCACGGTGAGCAAGCGGCGCTCATCGGCGCGCAGCTTCAGGTCCAGCAAGGCTTCGGCATAAAGCGTTGCCAGCGAGTTGAGCGCAGGGGAAATCGCCGCGGGCTCGGTGGCGATGGCGCGTTCGAGCGCTGCAAAAGCCGGGCGGTCGCGCTCGGTGATGTGGGCGCGCCACGGATCAAGGGTTCCGGCAAGGGCGGCGCTGCTGCGTTGACCGCCTTCGACAAGACCGCTGGCACGCTCCAGCATCATCTGCCGCGCGATGAGCGACGCGCGGGCGCGCTCCATCTCCCCCGCCAGACGCTGCTCGCGCCAGGAGACACCCACCAGCACGAGGCTGAGCAGCCCCAGTGTGGCCAGAAAGATCTGCAATCTCAGGAACAAGCGTTCCCACAACCAGCGCGCCATGCCGAGCATGAGAATTCCTTTCCCTTCCCCACTTCAACTTCAGGGTGCAGGCGTAAATATCTGGTTGAGCGATCCCTGATATAAATCAAATCGCGCGGAATTCGTGTGGCTTGCCAAGGCGCGGCCGCAATTTCCCTTGGCGGGCGGTTTGGCTTGCGCAAGAGTGCGCTCCCCGAAACGACGAAACACTACTTCATGGCCGCCCTCACCTACCCCGACGAGCTGATCCGCACGGTGATGCGCACCTCCAAACGCATTGCCATGGTGGGCGCCTCGGACAACCCCTCGCGCCCCAGCTACATCGTGTTCAAGTATCTGAAAGAACGCGGATACGAGGTGTTTCCGGTCAATCCTGGGCGCGTCGGTGCTCAGCTGTTGGGGGTGCCTTTCTATGGCAGCCTGATGGATGTGCCCGCACCCATCGATATGGTGGACATTTTCCGCGGGGCGGAGGCCGCGCCGGGCATCGTGGCGGAAGCCCTCGCGCTGCCGGAGCGACCCAAGGTGATCTGGATGCAGCTGAGCGTGATCTCCGAGGAGGCCCGCGCGCTTGCCGAGGCCGAGGGGCTGACGGTCATCATGGATCGCTGCCCCAAGATCGAATACGGGCGCCTCTCCGGCGAGATTTCCTGGGGCGGCATCGCCTCCGGGCAGATCAGCGCCAAGCGCCCGCGCCTTGCGGGCAGCGGCTTCCAGAAGCTCAAGTTGGACCGCTCAGGCGATCAGTGACGGCAGCAGACCGTCCATCGTCCGGTAATAGGCTTCATCTTCGCCGTGCATCCGGCTGAGGAGCAAGGCACCGACCATGGCGGAAAGCAGTGCCTCTGCTTTTCGGCGGTTCTCCGCACGCTCGCGTGACGGATGCAGGGCCGCGAGCGCCTCGGTCAGCGCCGCAAGAAAAGCCTCGGAGAAGCGATGCATTGCGGCAATCACCTCTTCGGGCAGCCCCGAGAGGGAGGCCGCGAAGACGCCACCAAAGCAAAACGTTCCCCCGCTCTGCTTGAGCTTGCCGAAGTTGCGGACAATGTTCTCGATCCGCGCGCGTGCGTCCTTTTCCTCAACCCCCAACGCGTCGATTTGCCCGGCGAGACAGCCGGAGGCGGAGTCCAGCGCGGCCGCCGTCAACGCTGCCTTGCTGGGGAAATGATAAAAGACGGCAGCGGTCTGGACGCCTGCGGCGCTGGCCACATCCTTGATCGACACGCCTTCGTAGCCGCGCGCCGACATCATCTGCTCGGCAATCTCCAACAGACGTGAGCGGGTGTCGTGCGCTGGAGCTCGGGTGCTTTTGACAGGCTTCATGGTGTCGTCTTCGTCCCATCCATTCCCGGCGATCACTGGTTTGTGAACGCCACGGATCGCCTGAACCCAGATTGCCTCTTTACTGATCGATCAGTCAAGAGATATGCCTGACATACTTACTGATCGATCAGTAAGAACAACAACGGAGATCGACATGCCCCGTATTGCCCCCGCTGCTCATCCCGCCCCCGAAGCTCAGGCGCTCCTCGATGGTGTGAAGGCGAAGATCGGCATGGTGCCGAACCTTTACGCCACCCTCGCCCATGCGCCGGTCGCATTGGAATCGTTCCTGCAGAGCGGCGACACGCTCGGCCGTGGTCGTCTGAGCGCCAAGGAGCGTGAGTTGGTCGCGCTGGCCGCAGCGGAACTGAACAGCTGCGCCTATTGCCTCTCCGCCCATACCGCCATCGCAAAGGGCGCCGGGCTTTCCGCCGAAGCCATCGCCCAGGCCCGGCTCGGGCAACCCAGCGAGGCGCGGGCCGCGGCCATCGTCAACCTGACCCGCGCCATCGTGCGCGAGCAGGGCAAGCTATCGCAGGCGGATCTGGCTGCCGCCTTCGCCGGCGGCCTGACGGAAGGGGACCTCGTTGAGGTTCTGGCTGTTACCGTCCGCAACATTTTCACCAACTACGCCAACCACATCTTCGATACCATGATCGACTTTCCGGCGGTGACCCCCGGCAAGGCGGCCTGACGCCCGCCGACCGCTACGGGCCGGGACGGCATTGGCCTTGTCCCGGCCTTCTCCTCGCGCAGCGAACAGGCTAACGTGATGGGACTGTCGTTCTTATTATCGGATTTTCCGTATTGACGAACGATTTTCCGTTATGTAGAACGATAGAAGCGAACGAGGAGACGACCCATGAGCACGACCCCGACCGGCGACAAGAAACCCGGCTTTGACACCCTTGCCGTCCACGCCGGCGCCACCCCGGACCCTACCACCGGCGCGCGCATTACCCCCATCTACCAGACCGCCTCGTTCGTCTTCGATGACGTGGATCACGCCGCCTCGCTGTTCGGCTTGCAGGCTTTCGGCAATATCTACACCCGCATCACCAACCCGACGCAGGCCGTGCTCGAAGAGCGCGTCGCCACGCTGGAAGGCGGCACGGCCGCGCTCGCGGTGGCCTCGGGCCATGCCGCCGAGCATCTCGTATTTCACACCCTGCTGGAGCCGGGCGATGAGTTCATTGCCGCCAAGAAGCTCTATGGCGGCTCGATCAACCAGTTCAACCATGCCTACAAGAAGTTCGGCTGGAACGTGGTCTGGGCCGATGGCGATGATCCCGCCAGCTTCGAGAAGGCCGTGACGCCCAAGACCAAGGCGATTTTCGTGGAATCGCTCGCCAATCCGGGCGGTGTCGTCACCGATATTGCGGCGATTGCGGCGGTGGCGAAGAAGGCGGGCGTGCCGCTGATCGTCGATAACACGCTGGCGACCCCCTACCTCATCCGCCCGATCGAGCATGGCGCGGATATCGTGGTGCATTCGCTCACCAAGTTCCTTGGCGGCCACGGCAATTCCATCGGCGGCATCATCGTCGATGGCGGCACCTTCGACTGGAAGAAAGCGGGCGCGAAGTATCCGTCGCTCACCGCGCCGCGCCCCGAATATGCCGGCATGGTGCTGGGCGAAACCTTCGGCAATTTCGCCTTTGCCATCGCCTGCCGCGTGCTCGGCCTGCGCGACCTTGGCCCGGCGATCTCGCCGTTCAATGCCTTCCAGATCCTCACCGGCATCGAAACGCTGGCCCTGCGCATGCAGCGTCACTCGGACAATGCGCTGGCGGTGGCCAAGTATCTCAAGAGCCACCCCGCCGTTGCCTGGGTGTCCTACCCCGGCCTTGAGGGTGACAAGTACCATGCGCTCGCCAAGAAATATGCCCCCAAGGGCGCGGGCGCGGTGTTCACCTTCGGCCTCAAGGGCGGCAACGCAGCCGGCATCGCGCTGGTGGCCAAGCTGAAGCTGTTCTCGCATCTCGCCAACGTGGGTGATACGCGCTCGCTGGTGATCCACCCGGCCTCGACCACCCATCGCCAGCTGACCGACGAGCAGAAGACGCTCGCGGGCGCCGGGCCGGATGTGGTGCGCCTCTCCGTCGGCATCGAGGATGTGGCGGATCTGATCAGCGACCTCGAGCAAGCTCTCGGCGCTTGATTTTGATTGTCCCGCCGAAGGCTACGCCCGGCGGGACTTTCCCTCGCAACGGGCGCAAACGCCCTGCTCGGCGTCGCGTTGCTCCTAGCCTACGCTGCGCTTCGGCTCGATATTAACGTGGCCCCGAGGCTTCGCCTGGGCCACGGCCCCCTCGCAACGGGCGCAAACGCCCTGCTCGGCGTCGCGTTGCTCCTAGCCTACGCTGCGCTTCGGCAGGGTGCCTTATCTGAAACGTCATGGCCGGGTTTAGCCCGGCCATCCACGACTTCAGGCCTGTTGAGAAGTCGTGGATACCCGCCCCAAGGGCGGGCATGACGACCTTCCCTCTCACCCCCGCGCTGCGTGAAGCGTCGCATAGGCCAGCACGGCCAGCGCCATGGCCTGATGCGCAAGGCCGGCCCAGAGCGGCACCACCAGCAGCAGCGTCACCACCCCCAACACCGCCTGCGCGCCCACCAGCGCGAAGAGGTGCCATGCGCGCCGTGCCAGCGCGGTGCCGCGCGCCGCCCATGCGTGCCAGAACACCAGCGCCAGTACGATGTAAGCGCCGAGGCGGTGATTGAACTGCACCAAGGTCGGGTTATCGACGAAGTTCTCCCAAAAGTTCGGCATAACGAACAGCTTGGAGGCCGCTGGCACCAGCGCGCCATCCATCAGCGGCCAGGTGTTATACGTCAGGCCCGCCTTGGAACCCGCGACCAGCCCGCCGAGCGCAATCTGCACCAGCAGCGCCACCACCAGCCAGCGGGCAGCACGGACAAGCCCGGCCTCACCGCTTCCCGCCGCACCCCGGAAGCGAACGGCCGCGACGATCAACCCGATCAGGAAAAAGCATGCGAAGGTGAGGTGCAGCGTCAGTTTCACCGGCGCCACCGCGATCATGCCCGGCTTGAGGCCGGAGGCGACCATGATCCAACCGATGGCCCCTTGAAGCCCCAGCAGCAAGCCCAGAGAGAACACTGCCGCCGCCGTCCAGCCGCGCAGCGCTTTGGTGAGCCAGAACCAGAGGAAGCCGAACAGCATCACCATGCCGATGAGGCGGCCCCATTGGCGATGCCCCCATTCCCACCAGTAGATGAACTGGAATTCGCCGAGCGACATGCCCTCGTTGAGCAGCTTGTATTGGGGGCTGGCCTTGTAGAGCGCGAATTCACGCGCCCAATGCTCGGCGTTGAGCGGCGGAATGGCACCACGGACAGGGTTCCACTCCGTGATCGAAAGGCCCGAACCTGTGAGGCGCGTTGCGCCCCCCACCACCACCATGATGAAGACCATGCCGACCATGATCCACAACCAGCGGCGCACCGCCGCCGCGCGGGCGGGATCAAGGCCGGGAACAGGATTAGTTGCGAGCACGGCGGCATCCTTCACTTGCTTTGTCGGCACGATGGTCCGATATGCCGTTCCAGTCATTTTCGGCAAGAGGCAGGCGGGAAGCTCGCACCATGAATCCGCGCGTCAAGAAACTCATCGGCACCATCGTGATGCTGGTTTTTGTGGTGCTTTACGTGGTTGTGGTGAGTGCCATCGCCCCTGCGGTGCTGAAAGGCGCCAGCAAGCTCGTGGAAATGGGCTTTTACGTCGTGGCCGGCGTTGCCTGGGCTTTTCCCCTGATGCCGCTGATCAAGTGGATGGAAAAGAAGCCGGAATAAGCGCGCTCAGCGCAGCATGAAGGGGACGCCCGAGATCAGGGCCCGCAGGTAAGACGGGTTCTGGAACAGCCCGTTGACCGAAATGCGCGGCAGCAGCTGCATGTCCAGCCCCTCGCGCAGCACACCGGGCCGCGTGGTGAGCGCGGTGACATAGCCCAGACGACGGGCGATTTCCGCTTCACGCGCCCCTGCTGCCGTCTGATCGCCCACGGGGTAACAGAAGTGCTTCGGCGTGATGCCAAGGTGGGCGGCGATGGTGTCGCGGCTCACGCGCATTTCGCGTTCGGCATCCTCAATCGGCAGCAGGCCAATGCGCGGATGGGTCATGGAATGCGCGCCAAGGGTCAGCAGCGGCTCCGTGACGAGCGCTTCCAACTCCGACCATTCGAGGCAAAGATCATTCAGACGCCGCGTCGGCTCGATCTGATAGCGGTATTGCAGCCCGCCGATCACCTGCCGGAACGCAGGCTCATCGAGCGCGCGCAGCCGCCAGTAAAGCGTGCGCAGCGCCGCCTGCTTCTCGGCCGTTGAGCGCAGCGAGGCCGAAACCGGCAGCCCGTGCGGCATGGCGATTTCCAGCATATCGCCCGCGCGCTGCACCACATCTTCGAGGTCCAGCCACCAGAGCGGGGCAGCGCGATCAGCAAAACCGGTGCAGATGAAGGCGGCGAAGGGGGCATCATGCGCTTTGAGCACCGGCAGCGCGTGATCGCGCAGATCCTTGTAGCCGTCATCGAAGGTGAGCACGACGAAGGGGCGCTCGCCCTTTGCTGCCATGCGTTCGGGCAGGGCATCGAGCGCGATGATATCGTAGCCGCAGCGCTTCACCTCGTCCAAAGCCACATCGAGAAACTCTGGCGTGATGTAAAGACCGGCATTTTCCGGCAGCAGCGGCGCGGGATCATGGGTAACGCGGTGGAAGGTGAGGATGCAGCCGAGGCCACGCGTCCGAGGGCCCAGCATCCTGTCCAGTCCCGTTGCCGCAATCGCCTGAAGGGCGACGCGAATGGCGCCATAGCGCAGACCGCTCATCCCGTTTTCTCCCGCTCTGGTTGCTCCTAGCAGGGAAAGCCTAACAATCCGAGAGGCTGAGTTTCGCCGCGTTATCGGAATTTTGGGGGGCGGCTGCTAGAAGGGCCGCATGAGCGCCCTCGCCACAGCCCGGATTACTCTTTTCTCGCACGCCGATGCGCTGGCGGCACTGGCACGCGGGCTGGATGCTTCACCGTTCCAAAGCGCGGGCTGGGTTGAAGGTTGGATGGCCGCGCACGGCACCTTGGCCAACCTGCGCGTGGTGGAGGTGGCGGTTGAGGGCGGAAGCTGGCTGTTGCCACTGGAGATCACGCAGAGCGCGGGCGCAAAATTGGGGCGCAAGATCGGCGGGGGGCACGCCAGCTTTCTGACCGCCGCACGCCTTGGCCAACCACGCCCGCTCAAGCGGGAGGATTTGATGCGCGCGGCGCGCGCCGCAGGGGTGGACGCCCTTATTCTGACGGATTGCCCGCCCACCTGGGGCGGCGTCACGTGCCTTGCGCCGGGCTTTCCCGCCGCCCCTGATATTGCGCGCGGCACAGCGTTATCACCGGGCGTGCTGGCCTCGCTCTATGCCGGGGAGCCAGGCAAGAAGCTACGCGCCAAGGCCCGTAAACTGGCGGCCCTTGGTACGCTTGAGGCGCGCTTTTCGCAGCGAGACCAGGCGAACTCTGTCCTCACCGCGTTGCTCAACTGGAAAGCGGAACAGTTTCGCGCCATGGGCATCAGCGACCCCTTTGATTCCCCGCAGATAGGCCGTTTTCTGCGCAACGGCATCGACACGGGCGGGCCCCTGCGGCTTTTTGCACTGTTTCTCGATCAACGCCCGATTGCGGGCATGGTGCTGGCGCAAGCGGGGGGCCATGCCTCGGGCATGATGACGGCTTATGCGCCGGAGGAGGCCATCGCCCGCTGCGGCCCCGGCGATGTTCTCGTCATGCGCCTTCTTGAAGCGCTGGCCGCCGAGGGCGTAACAGGGTTCGATCTCGGCGTGGGCGATGCACGCTACAAGCGTCTGCACGCGCCTGAAGCGATTGCACTGGTGGATGTGTTGGTCCCGGCCAGCCTGAAAGGCGCGGCCGTGGTCCTCGCCTATCGCCTGGCGCGGGCCGCCAAAGGGCGGATCAAGCGCAACAGCGGGTTATTTGACGCCATCAAAGCCCTTCGCGCGCGGTTTTAATCACGCGAGAAGGCCCGGTCCTCAAGCGCGCGAGAAGGCCGCGAGGGCGTGCTGGTCATTGGCGGCGCGCGGCGTTTCGACCTCGCCCTCGTTGACCACGAACACCGGCGCGTCGCGCAGGGCTTCGAGCTTTTCCACCGTGCGGGTGAGGAAAGCATCGTCCTCAGCCCGGCGGCTGATCAGCACCACGGCATCGGCATGGTGGGCGAAGAGTTCGCCCGAGCCGCCGATGGTGCCGCCGTCCACGATCACATCGGAATAGGAGCGGCGCAGCGCCTCGATGAGGCCGGAGACCTGATCGCGCATGGCGGAGGCCGCCAGACGCTGGAAGGCCGGCCCGCCCGAGGGAATGATGTGCAGCTGCGTGCGCGAATCGCGGTGGATGATGTCCCCCAGCGCCGCCGTATGATCGAGATAGGCGTTGAGACCGGCCGCCCCAGGCGCCAGCGAGCGCGCAAAGATGTTGCCGCCCATGCGATCTCCGCCCTGCCCCACCAGATCGAGCACCACCGCCGCACTATCGCGCGCAAGGCGACGCGCGCAGCGCAGCGTGATCAGCGAGAGGCGCGGCTCGCTCTCCAGCGCATAGACCATGATGACGCGCCCATGGCCGCGCATATCCATCATCGCCAGTTCACGGGCGAGTTCCTCCGCCGGACCATAGCTCGGCTCGGCGGGGATGAAGGTTTCCTCCGGCGCTGTCGCCGGCGCGCTTTGCGCCGGCTGGACCACGACGGGCTGAACCCTTTTGCCAAGGCCGAAGGGCAAGCTGAGGCCGCCCTTGCGCGGGGCAGGCTCCGCCACCGGCGCGGGGGCGATTCCCGCCGGCTCGGGCGCATAGGCCATGGCTTCCACGGGCTGGGCGGGTACCGGCGCATAGGCCGGGGGCACGGCGCCGTAGCCGTAGGGGTCCACCTGCCCTGCCGCCAGCGGGGCCGGTGAAGCCGCCGCGCGCGCCATCAGCGCATTGGTCGCGATCAAGGTCGAGGTCAGGGCAAGCGTGCCGAGCGTGGCGAGGAGCACGATGGGCAGCTTCTTCGGGAAGGTCGGCTCGATCGCCGGGAAGGCGCGCGAGATGATGCGGGCATCGGCGGGATGCGCATTCTCGCCTGCGCGGGCGGCGGCATCGAGATATTTCAGGCGATAGGAATTGAGCTGCTCGCGCAGGGTGTTGGCATCGCGCTCCAGCGATTTCAGCTGCACCTCATCCTCGTTGGAAAGGGCGGCGGTCTTCTTCTGGCTGTCGATTTCCGCCTGCATGGAGGCAACGCGCGCGCCAGAAACGCGGGCGTCATTCTCCAGCGCGCGGGCGGCGCGTTCCGCAGCGGCGCGGATCTGGCCTTCGAGATCCCCCAGCTGGGCGGCCAGCTCACGCATGCGCGGGTGGCCCGGCAGCAGCGTGCGCTCTTCCAGCGCCATCTGCGCCTTGAGCGCGGCGCGCTGCTCCAAGAGGCGGCGCACCAACTCGTTGTTGTTGATTTCGGAGGTCTCGAAAATGCGCCCCAGACGCACGGCCTCGCGAATGAGGCGGGCGCGGGCCTGAAGATCGGCCTGCTGGGTGCGGGCATTGGTGAGTTGGGTATTCAGCTCGGTGAGCTGCTGGGTGGTGATGGTGCCGCCGCCCGTGCCCATAAACAGCCCCTTGGCGGAGCGGAAGGCCTCCACCTTGGCTTCCGCCGCCTGCACCTTCTTGACCAGCGGATCAATCGCGCGATCCAGCCACTCGGAGGAGGAGCGCGAGGTATCGGATTTCGCCCCCTCTTCGCGCAGGAGATATTCCGTCGCAATCTTGTTGGCGACATCGGCGGCGAGCTTGGCATCCTCGGACTGGAATTCGATCGAGATGACGCGGCTCTTGCCCTGCGGATAGACCATCAGGCGCGTCAGATAGGTCGCAATCGCGCGATCCTCGCCGCTCATGGTTTCCTTGGGGCCAAGGCCGATCAGCCCCATCACCTTGCCCATCATGCCCGGGCCGCGCAGCAGCGTGTTGAACTCCGGATTGTTGGCGAGCCCCATATCGCGCACGACCTTGAGCGCGAGATCACGCGACATGACGTTCTGAACCTGGCTGGCCACGGCTTCGGCGTCGATATTCGGGTCCTGCGCGCGGGTATCGCGGTCGGCGCGGGAGTAGGCTGTTTCGCGGTTTTCCAGCAGCACACGCGCCTCGCCCGTGAAGCGCGGACGCGCCAGCGTGACGAAAATGAGCGAGCCGACGAAGGCCAGCAGCGTGGGGAGGATGATCCAGGCCTTGCGACGCCAGAGCGCCGCACCAACCCCGAGCACGGATTCATGCCCGCGTTCCGCCAATTCCGCGTCCTGGTTCCGGCCCATGGTTCGTCCAACTCCTGTCAGGGGATGGCCCGCGCGCCGGCCCAGCCCCTCCAATCCTTCCCAAGGAATGAGCGAACATGGTTTCTTTCGAGTTAAAATTCTCGGGCGGTTGAATAATCATTAACCATAAGGGGGCATGGTGGCGGAGTTATCGTCGCACCACCCTGCATTTCGAGTCCCCCATGCGCCTTGCCCGTTTCGCCCTTGCTCTCGCCGTCGCAGCGATGCTTGCCGGGTGCGCGGCTGTCACCCCGCGCCTGACCCCGGAATATCTCGCGGTGGACCCCAACGAGCCCTACACGCTGGCCGGGGGGGACCGCCTCCGAATCATCGTCTTCGGACAGGACAGCCTTTCCAACAGCTATGCAGTCGATGGGGCGGGCCGCATTTCCATGCCGCTGATCGGCACGGTGGAAGCGCAGGGCCGCTCGACGCAGGTTCTGGCCCGCGCAATCGAGGAAAAGCTGCGCGGCGGCTATCTGCGCGAGCCCAAGGTTTCTGTCGAGGTGGAGCAGTATCGCCCCTTCTTCGTGCTGGGTGAGGTGAATGCTTCCGGCCAGTTCCCCTTCGTCAACAACATGACCGTGCAGAACGCCGTGGCGATTGCCGGTGGCTTTGCCCCGCGCGCCAACCGCCACTATGCGGAGATTACCCGCATCGTGAACGGTCAGGTCATCACGGCATCTGTGCCCTTGACGATGCCTGTGAAACCGGGCGACACCGTGGTTGTGAAGGAACGTTACTTCTAACGTTTCGGTTGTGCCGGAAGAATTGCCGTGAACGCTCCTGCCCGCCGCCCCTTGCGGATACTGTTCGTGTTCCGCGCGCCTGTGGGCGGATTGTTTCGCAATGTCTATGATGTCGTGAAGGAACTGGCCCAGCGCGGCCATCAGATCGGCATTTTCTGTGACAGCATGACCGGCGGACCACGCGGCGAGCAATTGCTGGCGGAGCTGAAGCCCATGCTGGCGCTGGGCCTGCATCGCACGCCGATGCGCCGCCCCCCGCATCCGGCAGATGTCGTCCCGCTCTACAAAACCGCGCGTCTCATCCGCGAACTCAAGCCTGACATCGTGCAGGGCGAAGGCGCCAAGGGCGGGCTTTATGCGCGCTTCGAAGGCTTCTTTGCTCCCAAAAGCGGGCCCATCCGCTGCTACACTCCGCATGGCGGCTCGCTCAACTACAAGCCCGGCTCGCTTTCGCATCGTGTGTTCATGGGCATTGAATGGCTCCTGGAACGCGGCACGGACCTCTTTCTGTTCGAGAGCGTCTTCGTGCGCGACCGCTTCGCGGAATTCGTCTGCCACACCAACAAGACTCGCGTGGTGGCGCTGAACGGCCTGCACCCTGAGGAATACCAGCCCTACGCCTGCCGCGAGGATGCCACCGATTTCTTCTATGTCGGCGAATTCCGCGAGGCGAAGGGGCTCGACACCCTGATGGAAGCCATGGCGCTGCTGGGCCGCAGCGGCCTGCGCCCCTCCCTCACCATGATCGGCGGTGGGCCTGATGAAGGCATGATCCGGCGCCTTGCCAACGGCTACGGGCTGGACGGACAGGTGACCTGGCTGGGGGTGCGCCCCGCACGCGAAGCTTTGACGATGGGGCGCATCATGGTGCTGCCCTCGCGTTTTGAATCCCTCCCCTATGTCATCCTCGAAGCCGTGGGGGGATGCGTGCCGCTGATTTCCACCGATGTCGGCGGCATTCGCGAGATTCTGCCGCAAGAGAGCCTGATCCCGGCCAATGATCCGCAGGCGCTGGCCGATGCCATGCGCAAGACGCTGGCGCGTGACTACGAGGACGTGAAACGCGAGGCCGCCGAGCGCTCCGAAGCCATCCGCCAGCGGTTCACGGTGGAGCAGATGGTCAACACCATCGAGGATGCCTATTACGCCGCGCTGGGCGCGAGGGGCCGGGTTTAACCGCTTCTTGACTCTGTTGACGCATTCTTGCGCCGTCGCACATCCTGCGGCGCAGGTCGGGCGGCAAGGCCGGTGATCGCCCCCTTCAAGGCCTGCTGTATGAAGCGTTGACCGGCCTTTGGCGTTTGTGGCGTGTTGCGTAACCCTGATCAGCCTGCTCGCGTGCCGCGCCCTTCATGGATGCGCCATTCGCCCTTCCCCACCCCGCTGCTGATGCCTCCTGCGCATGGGCAGGAGGGGCTGTTGCTCTGCCTGCTGTTCCTGATGGTGGCCTCGGCATCGCTGGTCATCGTGGACATCATCTATGCCTCGCTGATGGTGGTGCTGACCTCGCTCTCGCTGCTGCTGGGCATTCGCATCGACCGGGGCAACATGCCCTTCATCATCATGCTGCTGGTGTACAACCTCGGCGCGCTGATGGCGCTTCAGCCCCATCTGAATGATGAAATCGCGCGTGAATTCGTGGTCGGCACGGCCTTCGTGGCCATTTCCTCCACGTTCTACATGCTGATCCTCAACGAGAACGCCATCGCCCGCTTCGAGGCGATCCGCTGGGGGGCTGTGACTGGCGCCATCATCGCGTCGCTGGCGGGTATTGCGGGCTACCTCGGCTACAATGATTCCGCGCTGCTCCATGGCTCACGCGTGGCGGGCACCTTCAAGGATCCGAACGTGTTCGGCTCCGCCACCGCCGCAGCCGCCGTGCTGCTGGCGGGCAATATTCTCACCAGCCCGCGCCTGCGCCTCATCAAGACCGGTATCCTGCTCATCATCATGCTGGGCGTGTTCCTGTCCTTCTCGCGCGGCTCCTGGGGCAACCTTGTGCTCGGGTTGATGGTGCTGTTCGGCCTGACGCTGATCACCTCGAACGATGCCGCCATGCGCTCGCGCGTGCTGATCGCGGGGCTGGTGGGCGTGGTGGTGGCGGGCCTCATGCTGGCCGTGGTGCTGACAAATGAGGAAACCGCCGCCCTGTTCGCGGATCGCTTCGTGCTTCAGAAGGATTACGACGCTGGCCCTTCAGGCCGCTTCGCCAACCAGATGCGCGCGATCCCTGATCTTCTCGGGCGTCCGCTGGGCCATGGCCCGAACCGCTTCTCGCTGTTCTACCCCGAAAACCCGCACAACACCTATCTGATGGGCTTTTCCACCTACGGCTGGCTGGGTGGCATCACCTTCCTCTGTTTCATCATCACAACCATTTACGTGACGATGCGGGCAGTGTTCACGCGCTCTCCCTTCCAGAGCTACGCCGTGCAGGCCGCCGCGATGCTGCTGCCGCATCTGATCCAGAATTTCCAGATCGATACGGACCGCTGGCGTCACCTGTTCATGATCTACGGCCTGTGCTGGGGTGTGGCCGTGGTGACGCAGCGCTATAGGGGCGAATATCTCGCCTATGCGCATAACGCCTATCGCGCGGCAGCGAACCGCTGGGCCGGCACGCCGGGGCGGGATCAGAGCAGCCCGGCGTAAACCTCCTCCAGCCGCGCGCAGTGGCGCGCGATGGTGAAGGGGTTGGCCCAGTAGCGCGCATAGGCGGCATTCGACAGCCGGGTGACGAGCGCATCATCCTCCATGGCTTTGAGGGCGCGGGCGAGATCATCGGGATCGGCCTGTTTGAACCAGAGGCCGGTTTCACCGTTGACGATGCTTTCACGCCCCGCCGTGCCGTCACCCGAGATCACGGGGGTGCCGAGCGCGAGGCTTTCCAGCACGGTCAACGGCTGCCCCTCATACCAGAGGGAGGAGAACACCAACGCGCGCGCCTCGCGCAGGCGTTTGCGCACGCCCGCGCCGTCGTGCCAGCCGAGCAGCTTCGCCTCGGGGTATCGCTGGCGGATGGTGTCGCTGGCCGGGCCATCGCCCACAAAAACGGGAACCTGCCCAGCGCGGCGTGCAGCCTCACAATAGAGCAGACCACCCTTTTCCTCCGAGATGCGCCCCAGAAAGATGATTTCGCCCGCCGTGGGATCGGGCTTCGGGCCGAGATCATCCACCTCGATGGGGTTGGGCACCTCATGCAGGCGCGTTGTCGGCGGCAGATGCTTCTCGATGATCGCGCGCTGGAACGGGTGGAAATAGGCCACATCGCGCATCGCGCCCGGCAGATCGTGCCAGTATTTCGCCGCCATGGTGCGCGTGGTGCGCCACATCTTGTAGGTGAAGGAGCGGCTGTCGCAATGCGTGGTGAGGCAGGCCATGGAGAGCGGCTTGAGGCCGCAATGGTGATGCTGGCGGTAGTTGTAGAAGCCGCCGTTGGGGCACATCAGGAAATACTCGTGCATGGTGTAGAGCACGGGCAGGCCTGAGGCCGCGATCGGCAGCGCGATGGACGAGGAGAGCGCCTTGGCCCAGCCGTGAACATGCACGACAGTCTGCCCGCGCGGCTGGCGGGCCAGCAACGCGGCCAAGGCTTTTGCCGCTTCAGCATTGTGGATGCCGCGCAGGGCGGCGGTGATTTTCGCCGGGTCTTTCACCAGCTCGTGCTGATGGAGGCAATGGACCTCGATTCCGGCCTCGGTCAGCTCCTTCGCGACGGGCGCGACAGCCGAAAAAACAATCGGCTCATGCCCCAGTGCTTTGAGGCCCAGCGCAGAATCAAAACAGACCTTGGCCTGACCGCCATTCACATGGGCAGTATCGACAACCAGAACGACGCGCATGAAAACCCCGGAAAAGTCCCGTCAAACACCGGGCGGAACCCTATCACCCGCATCCCAGCAAGAGCTTAACCGGGGCGATGCACAAAAGGCGCGCTTGGAACATGGAAAACAGTTTGCATCGCGCCGAGCCTGTGCCTATAACGCCGCCTCGCGTCGGAGTGTAGCGCAGCCTGGTAGCGCACTTGTCTGGGGGACAAGGGGTCGTCGGTTCGAATCCGGCCACTCCGACCATTTTTCAATCGCATCGTTTCGAACCGACGATTGCTTTTGCAATCGCGCGGCTGGCCTTTGGGCCAAGCGCGATTGCTAGGGCTTTCCGGTTCGAATCCGGCCACTCCGACCATTTTTCCAAAAGCGCTGTCCTGAACGTGTGGCTGCCCGCCCCGTCAGATCATGTCACGGTTGCGCTTTGTCATAAGCGGCGCGGTTTTCCTGAACTTGCGGAAAATGGGCTTCTGCCCAGAGAACCAGCGGCCGCAAAAAACCCACCACCTCTACGCCTGTCTTGGTCAGCGCATAGCTCACGACAATCGGCGGCCCGGACATGACCGTACGCGTCACATAGCCGTCGCGCTCCAGCGTGCGCAGGTTCTCGGTCAGGACACGCTGCGTAATATCACCAATAATTTTCTTCATCCCCGAAAATCTTTGTGGGCCACCTTCAAGAGAAAGAAGAATTAGAGAAGACCACTTTCCGGTAACACTGGAAAGAACATTTCGCGCAGAGCACAATCCACTTTCTTCATCCGTCTGCACGGTTATGTTGAGCATACTTGGTATCCTTTTAGTGCCTAATTGACGAACAAACAGTTCATGCCTAACTCTCTCAACCAAGGCAAACTCTATTATCCGGCTGAAAATGACAAAATTGAAAACTCTGTCTATTTTAATCGCCTTGGTTGCGTTCTCAGTAAAAGGAGCAACATCAGTGAATGCGAATGAAGCGAAAAAGACTGTCGTGAAAGAAGCTGTAGCAGCGATCTTCACAAAGTACGATGCTACTTCGGTTGAAAAACTTCTCAAGGAGGACTACATCCAGCACAATACAGCCGTCCCCACAGGGCGCGCGCCTATTGTCGGGTTTCTGCCGGCCCTGAAGTCGAGCGGCATCGGTGTTACGACCCATCGCCTGATCGCGGAGGGCAATTTTGTGGTTGCCCATAACACCTACACCAAGGCCGATCTGTTCGGTGCGCCGACCATTGTTGCTTTCGATGTATTCCGCGTCGAGAATGGCAAGGTCGCCGAGCATTGGGACAACATCACGCCGGTGGCCAAGCCCAACCCCTCCGGACGCACACAGGTCGATGGCCCGACCGAGATCAGCGATCTCGACAAGACGGCCGACAACAAGGCTCTGGTCGCGAACTTCGTCGAGAACGTCCTCATCGGCGGCAAATTCGACCGCCTCGCCCAGTTCATCAACCCGCAACGCTATCACCAGCATAACAGCCAGATCGCGGATGGGCTGGACGGACTCGGCGCTGCCGTTGCCGCCATGGCCAAGCAGGGCATCACCATGAAGTACGATACGCTTCATCTGGTGGTGGCCGAGGGGAACTTCGTGTTCACGATGTCGGAAGGGCGTTTCGCCGGCAAGCCAACGGCCTTCTTCGATCTGTTCCGCGTTCAGGATGGCCTCATTGTCGAGCACTGGGACGTGATGTCCGATATTCCGGACACGATGGCCCATTCCAACGGCAAGTTCGGCGGGGCTGCACGCCATGTCGGCGGCCCGGCTTCCGTGATCGGGAAAAGCTACAAGGCTGACTTCGGCAGCATGAAGTTCCGCCTGGACTTTACCTCGACGCAGGAACTGGTCTGGTCGGAAATCACGCCGAGCGGCTTGGGGCCGCGCCACAAGGAGAAGATCACTATGGTGGAAGTGCGCCCCGGGGTTTTCATGGTCTACTGGACCGAGGCTTCCGGCATGCGCGTCACGCATGTTGAGGACTTTGCCCGTGGGGTGGTGCACACCAACATCGCCGGACCGGACGGCAGCTTCTACAACCTGACCGGGACGCTGCACCTGATCCCCTGATCTGAAGACCAGCCTCCGGCATCCCTCGAGGTGCCGGAGCGCTTTGGCCGCTTTACGCGAGCCACCACGCCAGCGCCGCGCCGACCACCAACCCCAATCCCGCGACAAGGAAGCGTCCCTGACGCTCCTCATTGGCCACCATCGAGCGGATCGAAGGATTGTAACGCGAGATGCGCGTGTAATAGGCAAAGCAGCCGAAGGCTGCGAGAGCCAGGGTCATCGCGAGGGTGATCAACAAGGGCTTCATGGGTTCACCTTCTGCCGGGGACGCAGCGCTCCATGCGCGCGTTCGGGGTGGCGCGCCTTGTGCCGCATCAAATTACACGACGAAAGTTGAAGGGCGCAGCGCCGACCTCCGATCACAGACTTCGCTGCGCTGCCGCAAAACGGGCGTGCAGCCCAAATTTTAGGCAGATGCCAGACCGTCCGCGCACCGAAAAATCCGCATACATCTGTTTTTTATAGTTTTTTCAAAACGCCCCAAACCGGCACGGTTCCTGCTTTACCGAAGTGATCGCGCTGCGACGTGGCAGTGCCCTTTTTCCGGATCTCCGCATGGACGCAGCGCAGCGCGGCGAGAGACGGCATCACCTTCCATTTATGACAGGATTGGTCATGGGCAAGCAAAAGCTCGTCATCATTGGCAATGGCATGGCGCCGGGACGCGCGCTGGAGAAGCTGTTCGAAGCGGCACCGGGGGAAAACGGCGGCACTTCCGCCTTCGATGTCACGGTGTTCAACGCCGAGCCGCGCGTCAATTACGACCGCATCATGCTCTCCCCGGTGCTCGCGGGTGAGAAGACCTTCGACGATATCGTGATCCACGGCGACGGCTGGTACATCAAGAACAACGTGACGCTCTACAAGGGCCACAAGATCACCGAGATCGACCGCACAAAAAAAACCGTGACCTCTGATACCGGCGTCACGGAAGGCTACGACAAGCTGATCATCGCCACCGGCTCCTCGCCCTTCATCATCCCCGTGCCGGGGCATGACATGGCCGGGGTGGTGAGCTACCGCGACCTCGATGACGTGCATGCCATGATGCTGGCGGCAAAGAAGGGTGGCCGCGCGGTTGTCATCGGCGGCGGCCTGCTGGGGTTGGAAGCAGCGGCGGGCCTTCAGATGCAGGGCATGGAAGTCACCGTGCTCCACATCATGCCGCACCTGATGGAGCGCCAGCTCGATCCGGCGGCGGGCTACCTGCTCCAGCGCTCGCTGGAGGCGCGCGGCATCCGCGTGCATTGCAAGGCCAACACCAAGGCGATCGAAGGTGAGGGGCGCGTTTCCGGCGTGCGCCTCGATGACGACACGCTCTACCCCGCCGATATCGTGGTGATGGCGGTGGGCATTCGCCCCAATGCGGGCCTCGGCAAGCTCGCCGGGCTGGAGGTGAACCGCGGCATCGTGGTGACGCCGGATATGAAGACCTCTGATGCGGACATTTACGCGCTGGGCGAATGCGCGGAGGCCTCGGGACAGGTGTTCGGTCTTGTGGCGCCGCTTTACGAACAGGCCGGAGTTGTGGCGAAAAACCTGCTGGGCGGCTCCGCTGAGTTCCACCCCAGCGCCACCGCCACCAAGTTGAAGGTGACGGGCTGCGATCTCTATTCCGCGGGCGACTTCGGCGAAGCCAAGGACCGCGAGGAGATCGTGCTGCGCGACCCGACGCGCGGGGTCTATCGCCGCCTCGTGCTCAAGGACAACGCGATCCTCGGCGCGGTGATGTATGGCGATGTGTCGGACGGGCCGTGGTTCTTCGACATGATCAAGCGCGGCACCGATATCTCCGAGATGCGCGAGACGCTGATCTTCGGCCAGGGCTATCAGGGGGGCGCCTCTGCGGACCCTATGGCCGCCGTTGCAGCCTTGCCGGATGATGCGGAAATCTGCGGCTGCAACGGCGTTTGCAAGGGCACCATCTCGAAAAAGATTACCGAACTGGGGCTGACCAGCCTCGATGACGTGCGTGCGCATACCAAGGCGTCTGCCTCCTGTGGCTCCTGCACGGGCCTTGTCGAGCAGGTGATCAAGCTGACCCTCGGCGATGCCTATCAGGCCAATGCCATCCAGCCTATGTGCACCTGCACCGACCTTGGGCATGACGATGTGCGCCGCCTGATCAAGGCGAAATCGCTCAAATCCATCCCCGCCGTAATGCAGGAACTCGGATGGAAAACCTCCTGCGGCTGCGCGAAGTGCCGCCCGGCACTCAACTATTACCTGATCGCGGATTGGCCGGGAGAATACGAGGATGACGGCAAGAGCCGCTTCATCAACGAGCGCGTGCACGCCAACATCCAGAAAGACGGCACCTATTCCGTGGTGCCGCGCATGTGGGGCGGCATGACCTCCCCCGCCGAGTTGCGCGCGATTGCCGATGTGGCCGAGAAGTTCAACATTCCGGCGGTGAAATGCACCGGTGGCCAGCGCATCGACCTGCTCGGGGTCAAAAAGGAAGACCTCCCCGCCGTCTGGGCGGATCTGAATGCGGCGGGCATGGTGTCGGGCGCGGCTTACGCCAAGGGGCTGCGCACGGTGAAGACCTGCGTGGGCACCGATTGGTGCCGCTTCGGCACGCAGGATTCCACGGGTCTGGGCATCAAGCTGGAGAAGTTCCTGTGGGGCTCCTGGACACCCGCCAAACTCAAGCTGGCCGTCTCGGGTTGCCCGCGCAACTGCGCGGAGGCCACCTGCAAGGACATCGGCGTGATCTGCGTGGATTCGGGCTACGACATCCATTTCGCAGGCGCTGCGGGCCTTGATATCCACGGCACGATCCTGCTGGGCCATGCGGATAGCGAAGAAGAAGCCATCGAGATCATCGGCGCGCTGACCCAAGCCTACCGCGAGCAGGGCCGCTACCTTGAGCGCATCTACAAGTGGCAGCGCCGTGTGGGCACGGAGACGATCCGCGCCGCCGTGATCGAGGATCGCGCCAACCGGAAAGCGCTGTTTGATCGCTTCGTCTTTAGCCAGAAGTTTGCGCAGATCGACCCCTGGGCCGAGCGCGTTGCGGGCAAGGATGCGCATGAGTTCGCACCGATGGCAGAGCTTGCCCCCATGCAGGCTGCGGAATAACCGGGATGATGACAATGAATGCCATGACTAAAGAATGGATCGAGGTCGGCGCTGTTGACGATGTGCCGGTGCGCGGCGCGCGCCGGGTGCATACGCAGGCCGGAGAAATCGCCGTGTTCAAATGCGCGGATGGCAGCCTGTTCGCCCTGCGCAACCGCTGCCCGCACAAGGGCGGCCCGCTCTCGGAGGGGATCGTGCATGGGCATGGGGTCACCTGCCCGCTCCACAACTGGGTGATTGATCTCTCGACAGGCGAAGCCACGGGCGCGGACAAGGGCTGCACGCCCCAAATTCCGCTCAAAGTGGAGGACGGCCGGATTTTCCTTGATGGCGCGGCCATCGCCAAGCTGGCGGCGTGAGGCGCTGATGCAAGAGCCGGTCATCACCCGCACCACCTGCCCCTATTGCGGCGTCGGCTGCGGGGTGCTGGCCACGCGCGCTCCTGACGGTACGGTGAGTGTCGCGGGCGATCCGGAGCATCCCGCCAATTTCGGGCGGCTCTGCTCCAAGGGGTCGGCGCTGGCGGAAACGCTTGGCCTCGATGACCGGTTGCTCCACCCCGAGATCAAGGGGAAGCGCGCAGGCTGGGACGAAGCGCTTGATCTGGTCGCCGAAACCTTCGCCACCACCATCGCCAAGCACGGGCCGGACTCGGTGGCCCTCTATGTTTCCGGCCAAATCCTGACCGAGGACTATTACCTCGCCAACAAGCTGATGAAGGGCTACGTCGGCTCGGCGAATATCGATACCAATTCAAGGCTTTGCATGGCCTCGGCCGTGGCGGCGCACCGCCGCGCTTTTGGCACCGACACCGTGCCCGCCACCTATGCCGATCTGGAAGAAGCGGATCTGATCGTCTTTGTCGGCTCCAACTTCGCATGGTGCCACCCCGTGCTCTTCCAGCGCGTGCTGGCCGCGCGCGAGAAAAAGGGTACGCGGCTTATCGTCGTCGATCCGCGCCGCACTGCCACCGCTGAAAGCGCCGATCTGCACCTTTCCCTGGAGCCGGACAGCGATGTGCCGCTCTTCCTCGGGTTGCTTAAATCTCTTGAGGCGGCAGGCTGCCGTGATGCGGCTTACACGAGCGCGCATGTGAACGGGGCGGAGGACGCGCTATCCGCAGCTGCGCCCTTTTCGATTGCGCGCGTGGCCGAGGCTACTGGCCTCTCGCAAGCGGATCTCGCCGCATTCTATGCCGAATTTGCTGCGACAGAGAAGGTTGTCACCATCTTCTCGATGGGGGTGAACCAGTCGGATTCCGGCACCGACAAAGCCAATGCGATCATCAACTGCCATCTGCTCACCGGGCGTATCGGCAAGCCGGGCGCTTCGCCCTTCTCGATCACCGGCCAGCCCAATGCCATGGGCGGGCGCGAGGTCGGCGGCCTTGCCAACATGCTCGCCGCCCACATGAACCTTGAGGATGCGGCGGCGCGGGCGCGCGTGCAGCGCTTCTGGGCCAGCCCTGCGATGGCCGACAAGCCGGGGCTCAAAGCCGTCGAGATGTTCGAGGCGGTGCGCGCGGGGCGCATCAAGGCGATCTGGATCATGTCCACCAACCCGGTGGACAGCCTGCCGCAGGCCGACAGGGTGCGCGAGGCGCTGGAGCTTTGCCCCTTTGTCGTCGTGTCAGACGCGATCCGCCACACTGACACCACCGCTTACGCCCATGTGCTGCTGCCGGCCACCGCCTGGGGCGAAAAGGACGGCACGGTGACCAATTCCGAGCGCCGCATCTCGCGCCAGCGCGCCTTTTTGCCCCAACCGGGCGAGGCCAAGCCGGATTGGTGGCAGATTGCTGAAGTGGCCAAGCGCATGGGGTTCTCCGGCTTCGATTACCCCTCCCCCGCCGCGATCTTCCGCGAGCACGCGGCGCTTTCGGCGTTTGAGAACAGCGGCGCGCGCGATTTCGACATTGGGGCTTATGAGACCATCTCGGAGGTGGAATTCGAAGCGCTGGTGCCCGTCATGTGGCCCCAGCCCGCCGGGGCGGAGGCGCAGGAGACACGCTTCTTCGCGCAGGGACGGTACTATCACGGCGACGGGAAGGCCCGCATGGTGCCGGTCGTGCCCCGGCCCACAAGCAAGGCGCGCTCGGAACGCTATCCGCTGTGGCTCAACACCGGGCGCATTCGCGACCAGTGGCACACCATGACCCGCACGGGCAAAGCGCCGCGTTTGCTCGGCCATTATGGCGAGCCGTTCTGCGAGCTGCACCCCGAGGATGCCGCCGCCCAAGGCATTGAGGCCGCCGGCCTGATGCGGGTTGAAAGCGCCCATGGCGCGGCGATTGTGCGGGCTTTGCTGAGCGAAAAGGCGCGCAAGGGGTCGGTGTTTCTGCCACTTCACTGGACCGATCAATTCGCGGCCAAAGCGCGGGCGGATGCTTTGGTGAATGCTGCCGTGGATCCGATTTCAGGCGAGCCGGGCTACAAGCGCACGCCTTGCGCCATCGCCCCCGCTGCCATGGCCTGGCATGGGTTTGCGGTGAGCGCGCGCAAACCGCAGGCCGTGGCCAGCGAGTACTGGGCGCTCTCACCCGCCGCAGAGGGATGGCGCGTGGAACTGGCGGGTAGCACCGCGCCGGAGGACTGGCAAACCTATGCCGCAACCCTGTTCGGCTTGGGCGGGGATGCCGAATGGCTGGCTTACCAAGACCGTGAGGCGGGCCTTGTGCGTCTCGCCGCGTTCGAGGGCGAAAAGCTGATGGGCGCGCTGTTTGTTTCGCCCCAACCCGTGGCGCTGGCGCGCGGCTTTGTGACCGAAGCGCTGGCCGAGAGGCATAGCGGGATGGCACGTTATCGGGTGCTCGCCGGGCAAGGCGGCGCCGGTAGCCCCGACCATGGCGCCATCATCTGTGCGTGTTTTCAGGTCGGCGTGAAGCAGATCATCGCGGCGATTGAGGCCGGAGCGGCCTCGGTGGAGGCCATTGGCGCGGCGCTGAAGGCCGGCACCAACTGCGGCTCCTGCAAGAGCGACATTCGCACGCTGCTGGCTAAAACCCCGCCCTCAAGCGGGGAGCGCCCGGACCGCTGCACCCACGCAGATAACGACCATGATGGTGGGCAGCGCCCATTTGATCTGACGCCTGGCCTCGCGCGCGAGGCTGTGGAAGCGTGAGGCCGGATTGGCGATGGGCGAAGCCAACATGATCTCCAGCATCAGCACCACCACGAGATAGAGGTAGCCGAGCGAGATCATCTGCGCGACCGGCGTATTGAGCGAGATCGAGCCGGGGAAGCTCGATTCAAAGGTGAAGCTGATCGCCGCCAGCGCGAGCAGCGAGGAGAAGATCAGGCTGCCCTTGGATTCCTCCTTGAGCCCCGGCGACCAGAGCACGAAGATCGACACCGCCAGCACCGCCAGAATGGGCACGAAGATGCGCAGCACATAGCGCTCGGAATGGCGGGCAAGCGTCAGCGTGGCGTTGAGGCGTGAGTACGAGCGCGCGTTCCAGCCCATGCCCTCCTCACTGGTGAAGCGCAGCCCTGCGGAGGCCCAATCCACCACCGACAGCACCGGCTCCACGCCCGAATTGCGGCGGTCCGCCTCGGTGCTCACCAGAAGCGCCTCCTGCTTGGCATAGCGCGGCAGCGAGAGCACCAGCGCCAGCTCCTGCTTGTCGAAGGGGAAGGCATCCATGTTCATGCGGAAGCGGAAGTTGCTCTCGAAGCGCTCGATCAGCACGGCCTCGCCATTCGAATGCACGGAAAGCGCCACGGATCGGCTGTCCGCATCATCCACCTGATTGTCGATCACGAGGCCGGGACGCCAGTTGGCCTTGAGGAACTCATCCGCATCCTCGCCCACGCGGTCGATGCGGTTGAGCCCCTGCTGGAGCGGGTCGAACGCCAGACGCGGATCGCGCCAGCGCTGGGTGAGTTCAAGATGCAGGCGGGCCTGTCCGGCCACCTCCTCCACCTTGAGGACATTGAGCACCTTGAGGCCCACGCGCACCTTGACCGGCCATTCCACACCGGTGGGCAGCATATCCTTGTCAGCGGCCGCGACCGGGGTGATCCCGGCGATCAGGACGGCCAGAAGGGCGAAGAGCCAGCGCGTCATGCGGCGCTCCGGCGGGTGCAGGCAAAGCAGAATAGCACAGCGAACACTGCATAAGCCAGAATAGCCCCCACGAGCGCGGCCACCCAAAGCTCGGTGGAGATGCGATGCGCCTCACGCCCCGAATAAGGTTTGAGGGCGACGGTGGCCCCCACCTGCTTGCCGGAGAAATCCACCAGCGGAGTCACGATCATGCTGTAGGAGCGCCCTACGATCGCAACGCTGGACACCTGCACATCCTTGGTGATGCGCAAAGCGCCGCTCTTGAGCAGGGCGTTGCCGAGATCATCATCGGTGGAGAGCGCGAGGGTCATGCCGCTGATCGTGGGCAGCTTCGGGTCGAGCGCGACACCAGCGAGCGAGGGGACGATCACCACCGCAATATCCGCGTTGGTGGTCGATTTCACGCCTTCGATGATCGGCTTCATATCCAGCCCGACTTCCATGGTGCCGAGCGCCTTATCACCCCGCTCCACCGAGGCGATGCCGCGAATGCCAATGCCCGCGATGCCGATCTCGACGCCCGACTGCGCGCGACGGAGCTTGTTGGCCGCCACCACCATGGGGCGGAAGCCGGAGATATCATCCCCGCTCAGATCCGGGCGATGCATGCGCAGCAGGTAGCGGATATCCGGGCTGTGATAGCCGTAGATCTGCACCCCCGCCTGCTTGGCGAGATAATCATAGGCCTCCTGCGAGAGCGCCTGAAGTTTGGCCTTGTCCAGCGCTTCGAGCGGGGCGGCGATATCGGGACGGCGCGCGGTGCTCTCGGCCAGCGAGAGCGCGAATTTACCCGCCTGATCGAAGGCCGCCGTGATCGAAGCCCCGACAAGGCGCATCTGCGCCTGCCGGTCCCGCTCGATGAAATCTTCCTGAGCGCCGGTTTGCAGCGCAAGCATGGTGTAAAGCGTGGCCGCTATGACAAGCGCAACGGGGGCAGCCAGCAGGAAGCCAAGCCCGGAGATGCGGGCAGTGCCGGTTTTCACGTCAGACATGAGTGTTTTCTAAATTTTTCAGCGTGTTGCGGGAAGCGCAGAGCTTGCAACCAACTGTTGCGGAGAGCGCGCATGCGGGTCAAGACGAAAATCTGCGCTTGCGGCAACAACCTCGCATTGTTGTGATCACGCCGCACCATTGACCCCGCACAGCCCCGTGCCATGCTGCTCAAGGGAGGCGTTTCATGGCTCGGTTGATCCTGTGGCTGCTGGCTTTTCTCTCGCTCAACGCGCTGGTCCGGGTTGCGCCGGCATCGGCCGAGGCCTGCCAACGGCCCACTGCCAGCCTGCCGTTGTTGCACCTTGCCCAGCTCAAATCGGATGAGGTCGCCATTCGCTTCGTGGGCCACGCAACATTCACGATCCAGAGCCCGCAGGGCGTGGTGGCCGCCACGGACTACAATGACTATGTGCGCCCGCGTGATGTCCCGACCATCGCGACGATGAACCATGCGCATTCCACACATTACAGTCTGCGCCCCGACCCCGGCATCCGCCATGTCCTGCGCGGCTGGACAGAAGGCGCGGTACCGCCAACGCATGACGTTCAGGAGGGCGACATGCGGGTGCGCAATGTGCCCACCAACATCCGCGACAACGGGTTCACCGCATATTCCGGAAATTCCATCTTCATCTTCGAGGTCGCGGGCCTGTGCATCGCGCATCTGGGGCATCTGCACCACACGCTGACGCCGGAGCATCTGGCCGCCATCGGACAAGTGGATGTGCTGATGGCCCCGGTCGATGGTTCCTACACGCTTGATCTCGACGGGATGATGGAGGTGATCGGGCAGTTGCAGCCGCGCGTGATCCTCCCGATGCATTGGTTCGGCCCCTCCACGCTGGAGCGCTTCCTCGCCCGCATGGAGACGCGCTACCCGGTGATGCGATTACCGGAGCCAATGATCACGCTTTCGCGTGCAAAATTGCCAAGTTGGCCGGCGATAATGGTGCTTTCTGCGCCCTAGTATTTGCATATTCGCAAATTACATCCGGGGGCATGACACAGCTTGCGCTTCATGCCCTTCCGCCCTCCCCCAAGATGCCCGTGCTCTTTATCGGCCATGGCTCGCCCATGCATGCCATTGAGCAGAGCGGCTTCACCCGCGCCTGGCAGGCCAAAGGTGCCGCGCTGCCGCATCCCAGCGCGATCCTTGTGGTTTCCGCGCATTGGATGACCCGCGGCACGACGCTGGTCCACATTGGCCGCAAGCCGCGCACCATCCATGATTTCGGCGGCTTTCCGGCCGAGCTTTACGCGGCCCAGTATCCTGCCCCCGGCGCACCCGAGGCGGCAGCGGCGACGCTGGAGTTGCTGCGCGAGCACCATGCCGAGCCCGATGCCGAATGGGGGTTGGACCATGGCGCGTGGTGCGTGCTGCTGCACATGTTCCCCAAGGCGGATGTGCCGGTTTATCAGCTCTCGCTCGATCTCTCGCGGCCGCTAACCGAGCACATGAAGCTCGCCAGCGAACTCAAAGCGCTGCGGGAACGCGGCGTCCTGATCGTGGCCTCGGGGAATATCGTGCATAACCTGCCGGCCATGCGCTGGGGGGCGGAAGCTTTTGACTTCACCCGCGAATTTGATGGGCTGGTGACGCAGACGATCGAGGCCAGAGACTTCGCCAAGCTGGCGGAACTCAACCCGCGCGATCCGCTGATGCGCATGGCGCACCCCACGCTCGATCACTATCTGCCGCTGCTCTACACGCTGGGCGCAGCAGATGAGCGCGATACGCCGAGCTTCTTCGCCGAGGGGTTTGACCTCGGCTCGATCTCGATGCGCAGCGTGATGTTGAGGTAGGTTTTTTGGTTCGCCCGAGGCTCCGCCGGGCGAACAAGACCCTCGCAAGCGGCCCTTTCGAAAAAGGGCCGAGCTCGGCGTCGCGTTGCTCCTAGCCTCCGCCTGGCGTCGGCAGGGTGCCTCGCGAGAAACCCTGCTAGCCGTTCATGCCCGCCCTTGGGGCGGGTATCCACGACTTTACAACGAGACCAAGTCGTGGATGCTCGGGACAAGCCCGAGCATGACGGGTTAGAGACGCTAGAACTGCGCTCGCGCCTCCGGGATCACAGGTTCATATCACTTCCCGAAGTTGCCCAGCAGCATATCCGGCGAAGCCATGTTGTGGCGCGAGGGCGTGTGACGGCCCAGCCAGAAATCCGTCGCCTGACCGCCCTTGTAATCCAGTACGTTCAGCTCCAGCCAACGGGGGCTGGCCGGATCGCGCGCCGCAATGCGGGCGGCATCGTTGTTGATCTCGGTGATGTACATCGAGCGCAGGGCCGCAAAGGGTTTGTCTTTGGGCAGATCGCCCGAAAGCTTGATGTCCAGCACCTGATGATCGCGGTCGAGCGCCGCCATCTTGAGTTCGCCCTGCCCGCCATCGCGGAAGGGGAAGGTGAAGGTGAGCGTTTCCGGCGCGATGCGGATTTCCTTGAGCGCCACGATGGGCCGGCCCTCATCGACCACAGGGCCGACCATGAAGGAAGAACCGTAGGAGGCGACGCTCATGTGCGCGGGGGCCAGCGGGCGGGCACGCCAGTAGCCATCCTGAGGATAAACCACGAGCATTTCCTCGACGCGCTGATCCACGCGCTTATAGACCTGCACAAGATGCAGCCCCTCGAAGGTCTTCTCGCCCACCTTCACCGGCACGCTCGCAGGGCGCCAGAAGCTGGCATAGACCTGCCCCACGATGGACAGTTCAGGCGTCTCGTAAAGCGTGATCTGGCGCGGCTTGCCCGCGTTGAACACAGGGTCTTTCGACATGTCGCATTCGGCGAAATCGGGCAGGGCCAGATCCTCGCGCAGCATGCCGATATAGGCCGGATGCACCGCCTGAATGCGGAAGGAGCGCACCTCGGGGTTCGTGAAGCGGATGTCGATATTGTCACGCTCGGCGCAGACTTCCGGCAGGGTCTTGTTTTCGACCTTAACCGGAAGGGAAGGCGCGCGGGCGTTGTGCGCGCCCATCGTCGTCTGGCCCTTGTTGAGCTGGGCAGCGGCGGGCACGGCGAGGAGCAGCGCGAAGGCAACAGCGAGCTTGCGCATCAGTGAGCCCCTTCCACAGCTTCACCCGCCTGCGCCTTGGCGACGATATCGGGCGTATTCAGTTCTTCGGGCACGGCGAAATGATGGCCCTTTTTCATCCACGCGCCGAGCGCCGGGTTGGCGGAATAGACGCAGAAGGGAATGGCCAGCACGAAGCCGATGGTGATGGGCAGCGCCCAGAGCGCGAAGCACCAAGAGGTGGCCGCCATGGTGCCGATGAGGACGATGCCATAGACCGTCTGCGGCCAGAGGTTGGAGGTGGCGACATCCCACGGAATGCCATGGGCATCACGCTCCTGCCCGCCCCAGGTCACCGACTTGCCGAACACGAGGCCGGCGATGAACACCGTGGTGCGGAAAGCGTCCGAAGCACCCAGCACCCAGCCGTGGAAGATGTCGATGACGCCCTGCACCAGCACGCGGAGCGCGCCGCCGAAGCGTTTTGCGCGTCCCGGTTGGATGAGGATGTCCAGCAGCCCGACCATCTTCGGTGTCTGGTTGATGACGAGGTAGGTCAGATAGAGGCAGAGCGCGGAGCGGGTGTCGAAACCGGCCAGCGCCTCGCCGTCAAACGGCTTGATCGCGGCCAGCGGCATCAGCAGCGTCCAGCCCGGAATGGCGGCAAACATCAGGATCGCCCAGATGAGCTGGAAGCGCGAGACCGGATAAATGCCCTGCAGGGACAGCAGCTTGAAATATTGCAGGTTGCCCTGGCACCAGCGGGTGTTGCGGCGCAGGAACTCCAGCAGCGTCGGCGGGAATTCCTCCCACGAGCCGGTTTCCTCCGGCACGATGCGCACTTCATAGCCCGCCTTGCGCATCAGGGTCGCTTCGACCTGATCATGGCTGAGGATATGCCCGCCGAAGGGCGGCTTGCCGGAAAGCACCGGCAGGTGGCAATCGTCGCGGAAGGGCTTGGTGCGCGCCAGCGCATTATGGCCCCAGAACTGGCCGCATTCGCCGGTCCACCAATTCTGGCCTGCGATGTAGCAACGCATGCCGGTGCGCATGCCGAACTGGAAGACACGCGCAAAAGCCGAGGAGGACGGCAGGCCGATGACCATGGTCTGCAGGATGCCGATTTTCGGGTTTTCCTGCATGATGCGCACGTATTTGAGGATGGTGGGGCCATCCATCAGGCTGTCGGCATCCAGCGGCAGGAAGAGATCGTAGTCATCGCCCCAGCGCTCGAGAAAATCGCGCACGTTGCCGGCCTTGAAGCCGGTGTTATCGGTGCGGCGGCGATAGAGGATGGTCGCGCCCGTGGTATCGGCCGCCTTCCACGCCTCAACGCCCGCCTCTTCCTGCGCGGCGACATCATCCTTGTTGGTGTCCGACAGCAGGAACCACGCGAATTTCTCGCCTTGGCCCGTCGCATCCACCTGCGCCTTGATCAGCTTCATGCGCAGCAGCGCGCGGGAAGGATCCTCGTTGCGCAGGGTCATGAAGATCGCGGTTTTGAGGGAAAGCGCGGCATCCGGCTCCTTCAGCGCCGCGAAGGGCGCGACCTGCTCGACCGCATTCTTCGAGCCGTGGAACAGGAACAGGCCGATGAGCGAGTTCCAGAAGCCGAACACGGTCCAAGGCAGCACGCCGAGAAAGCAGACGAACAGAGCGATATCCACCCAGCTCCAGCCGCTTGACCCCAGCAGCTTCCATGCCCAGCCCAGCAGGAACAGCGCCAGCGCAACGTTGAGCCCGGCGAACAGAATGCGCCGCAGCGTCAATGCCTCGGCACTCTGCGTACCCGAGGGGGTCAGGGTGACACCGGGAAGCGGGGACGGGGTGGGGGAAGAAGCGTCCGAGGACATGGGCGCAAGACCTTTTGCAAAAGACAATACGGGGCGCTGGGCCGACTCTGGCCCCTTTTCGCTCGCACCCTATGCCCAAGTGCAGATGAACAAAAGCAGACAGCGCGGAATTCATTTTCGTTCATTGCCGCTTCATGCTGCACTGCGTTAAAGTCGTTGTCCGGCTACAGACGCGTAAGGCGCGCAGCCATCGCAACAGGGGGGAGCCATGGACCGGAAGGAACCGCGCGATGCCGTCTCAGCTTGCCCTTCGTGCCTATGCGCCCGCTCGCGTGCTCCCGGTCGATCTGCCCATGCGTGATGTTGCCTTTCTGATCCCCGGTGATCTTGAATTGCCCACAGGCGGTTATGCCTATGACCGTTCGGTGCTGCGCCTGTTGCCGTCCTTCGGCCTGCGCCCGATTCAGGTGGCCCTGCCCGGCTCCTTCCCCAACCCCTCGGCGGAAGACCTTGAGGATTGCGCGGCCATCGTGCGCTCACTGCCCAAGGATTGCCTGCTGCTGATTGACGGGCTCGCCTATGGCGCAATGCCCGAAGCGCTGATCCGTGGGTTCGAGCGTCCTGTTGTCGCGCTGTGCCATCATCCGCTGGCACTGGAGAACGGCATTTCCGCCACCCGCGCCGAAGCGCTTTATGCCAGCGAGCGCAACGCGCTAGCGCTGGCGCGCCATGTCATCGTCACCTCGCCGATGACCGCCCGCATTCTGAGCGGTGATTTCGACGTGCCGGAGGGCAAGATCACGGTGGCCCAACCCGGTGCCACCCGCAAGGGCCGCGCCGCCGGTTCCGGCAGCCCGCGCCTTGAGGTGCTGGCCGTCGGCTCCATCGTGCCGCGCAAGGGCTATCATGTGCTCATCGAGGCGCTGACCAAACTCAAGGCGAAGAACTGGCGCCTTTCCATCGTCGGCGCTGTGCGGGCGCCCGATTGCGCGGCCGCGCTCGATGCGCAGATCGCTGCGGCGGGCCTTGGCGAAAAAGTGCGTCTGCTGGGCGCGGTGAACGAGAAGGCGCTCGATTCGCTCTATGAGCATGCCGATCTCTTCGTGATGTCCTCACTCTTCGAGGGCTATGGCATGGTGCTGGCCGAGGCGATGGCGCGGGGCCTGCCGATTGTCACCACCACCGGAGGGGCTGCGAGCGAAACCGTGCCAACCGGTGCGGGCCTCAAGGTGCCGCCGGGGGATGCGGATGCGCTGGCCGAAGCGCTGGCCGAAGCGCTGGCCGACCCGGCCCTGCGCCGTAGCCTTGCGGATGCGGCCTTTGCCGCCGGTGAGAACCTGAAGAGCTGGGATGATACCGCCAGCATCATCGCGCAGACGCTGCGCGATGTCGATGCGGCGGAAACAGCATGAACCTGACCGGTTTGCGCCGCAATTCATCCATCTGCCGTTCATTTGCGCTATGGGAAAAGCGCTCCTGAGCAGGTGCCCGCCCTCTTGTATCGGCGGCATTCTGCAGGGAGTTTTCCGGCCATGAACAAGGTCGTTCCGGTGAGCCAGGTCCGTTCTGTCAACAAGGTCAGTTCGATTCTTGCCCTGTTTGATGCACCCGAGGCGCGCGATGTTGAACGCGCGCTGGCGGAATTCCGGGCCGGGCGCCCGGTCGTTCTTCTGTCCGATGATCGGGCGCTGCTTGTGCTTCATGTCGAAGCGCTGGGGCAGCGTATTGTCGAGGGGCTGGCGTCCTTCGCGCCGGGGCAGGCCCGCCTTGTGCTGCCCGCCGCGCGCCTGCGCCGAATGGGCCTCAAGGGCCGTCAGCAGGCGGGTGTTCTCGCCTTCCCCACCCCCGACGCCGCCCGCGTGCAGGCGCTCGCCTTCGGCACGCGCCTCAAGGTGGATGCACCTGTTGCCCCCGCCAGCGCGCTGGACGAAGCCGCGCTTGAGCTGGCGCGCCTCGCGCTGCTGGCCCCGGCAATCTACGCGCTGCCGCTCGACACCTCACTTCTGACGCCCGATCTCATCCAGATCGAGGCGGAGGCCGTTGCCGCTTACCGCGCCCAACGCGCGGTGAAGCTCGAATTGACGGCACGCGCACCGGTGCCGCTGGAGTTTGCCCGCGAATGCGAGTTTGTGGTGTTCCGTGGTGGTGAGGGCCTCAAGGATCAGGTGGCCGTGATTGTCGGCAAGCCGGACCCCGCCAAGCCTGTGGCGATCCGCCTCCACTCCGCCTGCCTGACAGGCGATCTCTTCGGTGCTCTGCACAGCGATGCGGGCGATCAGCTTCGCGCCAGCGTCAAGGCCATGGCCGAGGGCGATGGCGGTGTGCTGCTGTATCTGGATCAGGAGGGGCGCGGCAACGGCATTGCCAACAGCCTGCGCGCCTATCGCCTTCAGGGACAGGGCTGGGACACCTATGACTCCGACGAGGTTCTCGGCTTCGGGCAGGACCAGCGGCGCTTCGATTTCGCCGCCGAGATGCTGCGCCAGCTGGGCTACACCCATGTGCGCGTGATGACCGGCAACCCGCTCAAGCTCAAGGCGCTGGAAGCGGCCGGGCTGGAGGTGAGCCGCGAGGCTGTCGCCGAGGCACACGCCGTGACCGACAAGCCGGGTGAGCGCGCGGGCCAGAAGACAGGGCATGTCATTGAGCTGGACGCCATGGTCGCCCATGCGCCCCCGCGCGATTAAGTGTTGGCATCTCTTTCATTTTTTCCGGCTTTACTTTTTCGCGACATGATCACAAATGCGTGATCTGCGCTGCCCCGGCGCGTGAAGAGGCCCAAAAGCGATGCTTCCCCCGACCGTCCCTGCCCCGGTCGCGCCCGGCTCCAACCTGCCGGCGAAGCAGGATCGCATCTGGCTGCTCACGGTACTGGTCTATCTCGTGCTGGCACTTCTGCTGTGCCTGCCGTGGATTTCCGGCAGGGTTACGATTCCTTGGGATGCCAAGGCGCATTTTCAGGCGCAGGTGCAGTTTCTGGCGCAATCCATCCATGAGGGGCAGAGCCCCTTCTGGGCACCCTACGTCTTTGCCGGGCATCCGCAGATCGCGGATCCGCAGTCGCTGATCTTCTCGCCGCCTTATCTCGCGCTGGCGCTCTGGACGGCCAATCCCACCTTTGCGCAGCTCGATGGGGTTGCCTTTGCCACCCTGATCTTCGGCGGCCTCGGCGTGTTCGGCTTCGGGCGGGACCGCCACTGGCACCCCGCCGCCGCCATAGTCGCGGCGCTGTGCTTTGCCTTCGGCGGCAGCGCGGCCTGGCGTATCCAGCACATCGATCAGGTTACCAGCATCGCGTTTTTCCCCTGGGCGCTGTGGATGCTGGAGCGCGGTTTGCGGCTGCATTCGGCGCGCTATGGCGCTCTGGCGGGCTTTTTTGCCGCGCTCGTCTGCGCGGGGCCGGATCAGGTGGTGTTTCTCTCGCTGGTCTGCCTCGCCGGTTTCACACTGGCGCATTGGTTGACCGGGCCGGGCCGCCTGAAACGCATGCGCCTGAGCGTGCGCCCGCTGGTGGCGGGGGCCATCGTCGGGGCAACCCTCGTGCTGCCGCAGCTTTTGATGGTGCTCAGCTTCGCGGAAGGGTCAAACCGCGCGCATATCACGCTGGAGGGCGCGGAATGGGGGTCGCTGCACCCAAGCCGCCTGATCACGCTGTTCCTCTCGAATATCTACGGCACCATCGGCCCGATGCAGGACTTCTGGGGTGCACCGAGCATCAACTGGCCGGGCGCAGTGACCTCGAACATCGCCCGCAATATGGGCAACCTCTATTTCGGCGCCATTCCGGCGCTGGCGCTGGTCGGTTGGCTGCTCTCCAGTGATGCCCGCCACCGCCGCCGCGCTGTGCTCGGTGTGCTCTATCTGGTGATGCTGGGCTATGCGCTGGGCCGGTTCACGCCCGTGTTTTCGCTGTTCTATGCCTACCTGCCGGGCACCGACCTGTTCCGTCGTCCGGCGGATGCACTGTTTCTCGTTTCGGCACTGGGCGCCTTGCTCGCCGGGTTCGGCGTGGACCTCTGGCTGGATCGCACGCGCCGGGTGTCGCAAACGCTACTCTACGGGCTGGCGCTGGTGGTGATCCTTGCGTTCCTCATGGGGATGGGGCTGGCAATCTGGGCGGGTCGGCTTCGGCAGGCCCTGCCGGAGGTGGGCCTGAGCGCGCTGGTGCTCGCCGGGGCCGTGCTGGCGCTAATTGCGGCCCGGCGCTATGCCTCGCGCGCGCCGGTGATGGCCGTGCTGATCCTTGGCGGGGCGATTACAGCGGATCTCGCATGGTCGATCCGCCCAAATGACTCCACCGGTCTGCCGCCGGAGAATTACCGCGAGCTGAGCGCGGATGGCGGCAACGAAACCATGGAATGGCTGAAAGCGAATGTGGTGCGCGAGGGCAACCGGCGCGATCGCATCGAACTGGCCGGCCTCGGGTTCGACTGGCCCAATGCCTCGCTGGTGCACAAGCTGGAGAATACACTTGGCTATAACCCGCTGCGCATCGGCTTTTACAGCCAGGCCACGGGCGCAGAAGACCATGTTCCCTTCCCCGAGGCGCGCAAGTTCACCCCGCTGATGCCGGGTTATCGCTCGCCCTTCTCGCGCCTGCTGGGGCTGCGCTACATCGCTTCCCCCGTGCCGCTCGATCAGATTGACCCCGATCTGAACATGAACCCGCTCAAGCTGGTGAAGAAAACCCGCGACGGTTTCATCTACGAAAATCCGGACACCTATCCGCGTGTCATGGTGGTCGGCTCGGCCTGGACGATGGATCAGACCCAATTGATCCGCACCGGCAACTGGCCCTCCACCAAGCTCGACGAAATTGCGTTTGTCGAGCCCAACGCGATTCCGCTGCCCCAAGGGCTTCCCGGCGGCTCCGCCAAGATCATCCGTTACGAGAACACCGAGGTGGAGGTGGAGGTCAACGCCACGGAGGGCGGGTTGCTGTTGCTGTGCGACACGTGGCACCCGTGGTGGTTCGCCACCGTGGACGGCCTGAACGCCCGCGTTTTGCGCGCCAACGGCATCTTCCGCGCTGTTGTGCTGCCGCGCGGCGCGAACCGGGTGGTGTTCAAATTCGAACCCCTGCGCGGCTTGTTCCGCCGCACGCTGGTGCATGGCGCCACGCCTGTTTTCGATACGCCCTGAACCTCAGGTTGCGCCCGATCAGGCGGCATGCCCCGCACGGGTTGCCAGCAGACGATCCAGCACGACGCGGGCCCCCGACAGCTCCTCAAGCGCCTGCACGAGCAGCGTGCGTGCCTGCCCCGGGGGAGCCACAAGCGGTGCCGGATAAGCCGATGTGCCATACGACACACTGGAGGGCGGAACGTGCGGTGCCTGCACGGCTTCTGGCTGCACCTCGGCGCGCTGCAAGCCCCCCCGGAACATCGAGACCTGCGGCGGCGCGACCGAAGGCTGCGGAGCGGCAGATGGCTGGGGCTGGGCCTCCACCAGAGCCGCAATCGCTGGCGCTGCCGGCGCAACCTCGACCGCGCGCTCCAGCATGAGGACGGCTGCGGGCTCCTCCACCAAGGGCGGCATTGCAAGACCGGGAAGCCCGAAGAGCGGCGCGGCGACAGCCGGTGCCGGCGCCGGGGGCGGCACAAAAACGGGCGGGGCGGCATAAACCGGCTCGGGCGCGGGCGGCGCCATGAGCGGCGCGGACATCACGGGCGGCGGAGGCGGTGCGTAGGCAGGGGGCGGCGCCACCGGCGTCGGCAGGGATGGCGCGATGAGAGGAGCTTCCTCGACATCCTCGACCGGGCGGGCCCAGGCCATGACGGCGCGCGCGCCTTGCTCCTTCAGGATGCGCTGCACACCCTTGATGGTGTAACCTTCCTTGTAGAGCAGATGGCGAATGCCCTTGAGAAGCTCGACATCATCGGGGCGATAATAGCGACGACCGCCGCCCCGCTTGAGCGGCTTGATCTGCGGAAAGCGGGTTTCCCAAAAGCGAAGGACATGCTGCGGGAGATCGAGATCTTCCCCGACTTCGCTGATTGTGCGGTAGGCGTCCGGCGCCTTGTCCATCTTCGAGCCTCGTCCGGCGCGTCGGTTTAAGAATCACACGCGCCGGTCACGATGGAATCAGTCCTCGTCGGCTTCTTCAAGGCCGTTGATGCGGGCCTTCATCACATTGGACGGCTTGAACACGAGCACGCGGCGCGGCGTGATCGGCACTTCCACACCCGTCTTCGGGTTGCGGCCGACGCGCTCACCTTTCTGGCGAACGACGAAAGAGCCGAAAGAAGAAAGCTTTACGGTTTCGCCACGCACCAGCGTCTCGCTGATTTCGCGCAGCACCGCCTCGACGAGCTCCGAGGACTCCGCCCGGCTCAATCCGAGTTTCTGGTACACCGCTTCACATAAGTCCGCACGCGTAACCGTCTGGCCAGCCATTTTATTGATCCCTATCCAGCCTGTCGTCTATTGTACGAAATACCTACCGCTTTTACCTCTGCGGTAACGACCTGAACTCGCCCGGTCAAGTCTTCACAGACGAAACAGTGCCGAACCCCATGTAAAACCGCCGCCCATCGCCTCAATCAGCACCACTTGACCCCTTTTTAGGCGACCATCCCGCCAAGCCGTATCCAGCGCCAGAGGGATGGATGCAGCGGAGGTGTTGCCGTGATCCTGAACCGTCAACACCACCTTATCGAGCGAAATGCCGAGTTTTTCAGCACTCGCCGTGATAATGCGGCGATTGGCCTGATGCGGAACGAACCAGTCAATTGTGGAAGAATTATAGCCAGTTGCTGCGTAAGCGTCCGTAATAACATCAGTAATCATGCCAACAGCATGCTTGAAGACTTCTTTGCCTTCCATGCGCAGATGCCCGGCCGTACCGGTCGTCGAGGGCCCCCCATCGACATAGAGCTTCTCGCGGTGGCGGCCATCCGAACGCAGATGCGTGGTGAGAATGCCGACATCCTCATTGGTGCCCGCAGCCTCGAAAGCCTCCAGAACCACGGCACCGGCCCCGTCCCCGAACAGGACGCAAGTGGTGCGGTCTTCCCAGTCGAGAATGCGCGAGAAGGTTTCCGCGCCGATCACCAGGGCCCGCTTGTGCGAACCGGAGGCCAGAAACTTGTCCGCCGTGGTGAGGGCGAAAACGAAGCCCGAGCAGACGGCAGCCACATCGAAGGCGACACCCTTGGTGATGCCCAGCGCTGCCTGCACCTGCGTTGCGGTGGCCGGGAAGGTGTAGTCCGGCGTCGCCGTGGCCAACACAATCAGGTCGATGTCCTCGGCCTTGACACCGGCATCCGCCAGCGCGCGCTCGGCCGCTTTGGTGGCCAGCATGGAGGTGGTTTCACCCTCCGCGGCGACATGGCGCGCCATGATGCCGGTGCGCTGCGTAATCCACTCATCGGAGGTGTCCACGCGCTTGGCGAGTTCCTCGTTGGTGACGCGGTTTGCCGGCAGATAGCTGCCAAACCCCAGAATTCGCGAACGCCGCATCACGAGCCTTCCGTCATTTCGCCTGCGCCACCGGCAGGCTGGTTGTCCATGGCCTCGACCATGCGCGTGGAAGCGCCGGGGAGAACCCATTCACCGCGATCGGCCAAAGCCTTGGTGATCTTGGCGAGCAATTCGTATTTCACCATGTCGTAGGCGACCTCAATGGCGCTGGCATAGCCCATGGCGTCAGTGCCGCCGTGGCTTTTGACGACAATACCGTCAAGGCCAAGGAAGACTGCACCGTTCACCGCGCGCGGGTCCATCTTGGCTTTCAGCGCCGCAAAAGCGCCACGCGCGAAGAGATAGCCGATCTTGGCCCAGAAGGAGCGCCCGATGGCTGCCTTGAGATAATCCGCGATCTGCTTGGCGGTGCCCTCGGCGGTCTTGAGCATGATATTGCCCGCAAACCCCTCGATCACCACAACATCCGTGGTGCCGCGGCCGATGTCATCTCCCTCGATGAAGCCATGATAGCTCAGGTTGGGCAGGTTGGCCTCGCGCAGGATGCGCGCCGCCTCCTTCACCTGTTCAACGCCTTTGACCTCCTCGACACCGACATTGAGCAGGCCCACGCTGGGGCGCTCGATATCAAAGACGATGCGGGCCATAGCGGAGCCCATGATGGCCATATCGACGAGATTTTCAGCCTCGGCGCCAATCGAGGCGCCGACATCGAGCACAATGGACTCGCCCCGAGCCGTCGGCCAGAGGCAGGCCAGCGCCGGGCGATCGATCCCCTGCATCATGCGCAGGCAGAACCGGGACATGGCCATGAGCGCGCCCGTGTTGCCGGCGGAGACCGCGGCATGGGCCTCGTCCTTCTTCACCGCATCGATCGATTGCCACATCGAGGATTTGAAGCGTCCG
This sequence comes from Pseudomonadota bacterium, assembly GCA_020161475.1. Lineage (GTDB taxonomy): Bacteria > Pseudomonadota > Alphaproteobacteria > Rhizobiales > Beijerinckiaceae > Rhabdaerophilum. The sequence goes on from JAIUNQ010000002.1 coordinate 97,232, forward strand.
CGGCGTAGCGCCTGGCTCGGCTTCTCCTCCATGGTGATCGACACATCGGTGTGGCGCACCTCGGCCTTGGCCTTGAGCGCGGGAAAACGAGCCAGTTCAGCCTCGATGGCGGTGGAATCGCCATAGAGCAGGAACTGGATGTCCGGGTGCCGCTCCAGCGCGAGCGCCGCGCCGGGGATTACCACGGAGGGGCCGTGATCACCGCCCATCGCGTCAAGCGACAGTCGCACCTGACCAGTCGTGGGTGTGCTCATCCGAGGTTCGCCTCCGGCGCAAGGATCAGGTTGCGCCGGAATTTCGCCGACGCCAAAGGGGGTTCGAATAGAATTTCGCTCCGCAGCGCGCAAGCCTAAAAAAAGCGCAAGCGTAAGCGCTTCCTGATTTTCAGGCGTTCGAGCGCTTACATTTTGTCCTTCAACGCGGCCAGCGCCGCAAAGGGGGAGCGCTTTTCCTCCGGCGGATCTCCCGCGCCGGAGAACACCGCGCCGGGCTTGCGCGGATAGGGATCGAGCGAAAGCGCGAGAAACTCGACCGTGAGCTGGCCGAAATCAATCTCGCCCTCCTCGATCAGGTCCGGACCTTCAAAATCCTCGTCGCCGTTTTCCGCCGCGCGCTTGGCCATGCGCTCGGCCAGCGCCTGCGGGGCGAGACGCAGCGACACCGGCGTGTCGATGACCTGCTCGAAAGGTTCAAGCGAGACCACGCACACCGGGCGCACCGTGGCCTTGAGATCGGCGTTGACGCTCACCAAGCCGTTTTGCGCGTGATTGACCTTGGCATCCAGAACAAGCTTTTCGACGCCATCAAGATCCAGCGCCGACGCGATACGGGCGCGGGCCTCGGCATCGGGTTCAAGACGCAGGCGCGTTTCGCCGTGCAGCGTCGCAACCGGAACCTTGTGGCTATAGGGGAGATCCGCGGTGCTCATGCTTACCTCACGGGTTCAAACTGGCCGGCCTTGAGCGCGGCAAAAGAGCATTGCGCCAACCCGGCGCGAAACGCCGAGATGCGATCCAGCATCCCGCCCGGCACTGATTCCGCCGGAATCTGGCTGCTGTAAAGATTGCGCGAGAGCGCATCGCGCAGGGCCGCCTCGCCGGAGGCCAGCGCGTCGCGATAGGCGTTGACGCGACCGTAAAAACTCTTGGCGAGCTTTTTCACTTTCTTGCCCACAGCAATATCGGAGACGCCGGAGCGGCGCAGCGCATCATCAAGATGCGTGAAAATGGCATCCACCAGCTCCTGTGCCGCGGGCTGGGCCTCGCCGCCGAGGCTTGTCAGGCGCTCCAGCACAAGGGTCGAGACCAGCGCCAGATGCTCGAAGCGCCCCTCGAAGGTATCGGGCACGCCCCAATCGCGAAACGGCGCCACCGCACGCGCCTCGGCAATGAGGGCGGTGAACAGCGCCGAGACATCTTCCTTCGGCTTGCGGCTGAACAGATTGGCGAACATTCCCACTCCGCTGGACGCGCTTCATCAAATTGCCACAGGAGGCGATTGTGTTTCGCGCGCAATTTGGGCATCCATACCTGCGATCGACGGCGACGCAAGCCCCCGGGCTTCCCGCCGCCTTCCACAATACGCGCGCTAGCTCTGGAGCAACCTTCCGTGACCCGCATGACAACCACGAAACGTCTGGCCGGCCTGGCCCTCGCCCTCAGCCTGCTTGGAGCCTGCGCCGACCAGAGCCCCGGCACGCGCGGCTGGGTGCTGGACGACAAGGCGCTCGACCAGATCAAGCCGGGCTCCTCCGCCGAGCAGGTGGTGCTGGTGCTGGGCACCCCCTCCACCACTTCGACCGTGGGCGGGAAGACCTATTATTACATCTCGCAGAAGGTGAACCAGCAGTTCTCCTTCCTGCCGGAGAAGATTACCGACCAGCGCGTGGTGGCGGTGTATCTCGATAAGAACAACAAGGTGGCGCGTGTTGCCAATT
>JAIUNQ010000100.1 GCA_020161475.1 Pseudomonadota bacterium
ATCTCGACGCGCCAGCGCCGCACGAATTGCCCGGAAAAATTGCGCGGGGTGAGACGCAGGATCTGGATCGCCCCGCGTGCGGGCGTCTCATAGGTGTACCGCGTCTCGTGCTTCAGCTTCAGCCGCATGTCTCAAGGCGCCCTGATGGTTATTGCAGATACTGCTCGGTGATCGCCGCGCCGAGAGCGTTGTTGTCGTTGATGAAGGTTTCAAGAAACTCGTGCAGCCCTTGCTGGAACAGCGGCTCGATATCGAGATTTTGAAGCCCTGCATAGGTGCGGCGCACCTGACGCTGGCTCGGACCCTGCCGCCCGTAACGCTCGGCCAGCGTGTCGAGCACCTGATCGAGGTTCGCATAGGCCGAGATGAGCGCGCGGGGTTGCTCCGTGCGCAGGATCAGGAAATCCGCCACCAGCCACGGTTTGATGCCCTCGCGGTAGATCAGGTGATAGGAGTTGAGCGCAGAGACGGCGCGCAGCAGCGATGACCACTGGAAGTAATCCAGCCCGCCGCCGACGCGCTCATGGTCGGGCAGCACAACGTGATACTTCACATCCAGCAGGCGCGCGGTGTTGTCGGCGCGCTCGATGAAGGTGCCCAGACGCTGGAACCAATAGGGGTCCGAGCGGAGCATGGTGCGATAGGCCGCGCCGTCAAAGCGCAGCGACACCTCGCGCACGAAGGCCAGAAAACGTGTCAGATCCTTATGTGTGAAGCTGTCGAACTTCAGGCGCTGCATCTCGTTCCACGCCTCATTGAGCACTTCCCACATCTCGGTGGTGATCGCCGTGCGCACGGCACGGGCGTTGTGGCGCGCGATCTCGATGGTGGCGCGGATCGAGGCGGGATTGTTCGCCCCGCAGATGATGAAGCGCGTTACGTTCTCCTGATTGGCGACCTCATGCTCCCGGAAAAAGGCATCGCGGCAGCAGGCGATTTCCAGCGCGCTTTCCCACTCATTCGAGGTGCCGGCATAGGCGGAGGGCAGGGTGGCAAGACGCAACGCGACATCAAGGATGCGGGCAAGGCTTTCGGCGCGCTCCACATAGCGGGAGAGCCAGAACAGGTTATCGGCAGTACGGGCCAGCATAAAAAGAAACTCCTCAGGCCGCAGCGGAGGTGGATGCAGAGGATTGGGACTGGGTCTGGGACGCCAGATCATCAATGACCCAGGTGTCCTTGGTGCCCCCGCCCTGACTGGAGTTGACGACGAGCGAGCCCTTCTTGAGCGCCACGCGTGTCAATCCGCCCGGAACGATGCGCACCTTGTCGGCCCCCGTGAGCACGAAGGGGCGAAGGTCCACATGGCGCGGGGCCAGCCCCTCTTCCACAAAGCAGGGCACGGTGGAGAGCGCGAGCGTCGGCTGGGCGATGTAGTTTTCCGGATGCGCCTTGATCTTCTCGGCGAAATCCGCCCGCTGCGCTTTGGTCGCGTGCGGGCCGACCAGCATGCCGTAGCCGCCTGAACCATTGACCTCCTTGACCACCAGTTCGCCCAGGTTGGCGAGCACATGGGAAAGGGAGGACGCCTCGCGGCAGCGCCACGTCGGCACGTTCTTCAGCTTGGCGTCTTCGCCCGTGTAGAACTTCACGATCTCCGGCATGTAGGAGTAGATGGCTTTATCATCAGCAACACCGGTGCCGACTGCATTCGTAAGCGTCACATTGCCTGCTTTGTAAGCAGACATGAGCCCCGGAACGCCCAGCGCACTGTCGGGACGGAACACCAGCGGGTCCAAAAATTCATCATCGATGCGCCGGTAGATCACATCCACCCGCTTCGGGCCTTCGGTCGTGCGCATGAAGACAATGTTGGAACGCACGAAGAGATCGCGCCCTTCCACCAGCTCCACACCCATGCGATCCGCCAGAAACGAGTGCTCGTAATAGGCGGAATTGTAGGGACCAGGGGTCAGTACCACCACGTTCGGCTCACGCGAGGCGGTTTTGGGGGCCAGCGAGCGCAAGGTGGCGAGCAGCTCGTCCGGATACTGATCGACCGGCTTGATGCGCAGTTGCGAGAACAGATCCGGGAAGAGCCGGATCATCGCCTCGCGGTTTTCCAGCATGTAGGAAACCCCGGACGGCGTGCGGGCATTGTCCTCCAGCACGAAGAATTCATCCGGGCCGGTGCGGACCATGTCGATGCCCGCGATATGCGTGAAAAGCCCCGCTGTTGGCTTGATTCGCGTCATTTCCGGGCGAAAAGCAGGGTTGGAGAGGATCAGATCCTCCGGCACCACACCCGCCCGCACAATCTCCTGCGCGCCGTAAACATCGGCGATGAACATGTTGAGCGCCTTGACGCGCTGTTCCAACCCGGCGGAGAGCTTCTTCCATTCTCCGCCCGAGAGAATGCGCGGCAGGATATCAAAGGGAATGATGCGCTCGGCCCCGGCCTCATCGCCATAAACCGCAAAGGTGATGCCGATACGCCGGAAAAAGGCTTCAGCCTCGGCCTTGCGCGAAGCAATCAGCTCGGGGCTCGCAGCGGAAAACCAGCGCGCAACCTCCGTGTAGATATCTCGCGGTGTGCCCCCCGGCGCGCCCATCTCGTCAAAGATCGCCATCGTTCCCTCCTCACGCGACTTCTCGCGGCCTCGCCGTCCTGCTTGGCCACAACGTGGTCACAGCAAGAGACGGGCCAGTTTTTGTTTTGAACGCACGAAGCACTTCTTGGTTCGAAGCAGGGTTGCACGTTTGAGCGAATGTGGCCAGAAACTCGTTTCGCTGTGAAGAGGGCCGAAAACACCATGGATATGCGGGCGACGGTTGCGACCGATTTTGAGGATCTCGTCACCCTTCGGGATGCGCTGCGCTATGCGGTGTCACGCTATCAGGAAGCGGGGCTGCACTTTGGCCATGGGGCCACGCGCGCCATCGACGAGGCAGCTTTCCTTATTCTGGAAAGCCTCCATCTGCCGCCCGATGATTTCAACGCCTTCGCCGATGCGCGTCTTGCCAGGCGCGAGAAGGCCCTGCTGGCGGAGCGCATCGCCCGCCGCGTCGAGGAGCGCATTCCGGCGGCTTACCTGACCGGGCGCACCTACCTCAACGGCTTCTCCTTCCGCTCGGATGCCCGCGCTATCGTGCCGCGCTCCTACATCGCCGAGCTGCTGTTCTCCCCGCTGTTCAATGGCGCGGGCGAGGAGGGCGCGCTGGTGCAGGACCCCTTCGCGATCCAGCGTGTGCTGGACCTGTGCACCGGGGGTGGTTCGCTGGCGATCATCGCAGCGCACGCCTTCCCCAACGCGATCATTGATGCGGTGGAGTTGTCTCCGGAAGCGGCTTCGCTGGCGGCGGAGAACATCGCGGATTACGGGCTGGAGGGGCGCATCCATCTCAAGCAGGGCGATCTTTTCACGCCGCTTGAGGGGCAATATGACCTCATCATTTCCAATCCGCCCTATGTCGACCTTGAAACCATGGAGATGCTGCCGGAGGAATTCCGCCACGAGCCGGAAATGGCGCTTGGCTCCGGCGAGGACGGGCTTGATTGCACCCGCCGCATCCTGAAGGATGCCCCGCGTTTCCTCAAACCCGGAGCGGGGCTTCTGTGCGAGGTCGGTCTGGGCCGCGCGCCGCTGGAAGCGGCCTTTCCGGAAACCCCCTTCCTTTGGCTTGATTCGGAGGACAGCGAGGCCGAGGTCTTCTGGCTGAATCGCGCGGATTTCCCGGTCTGATTGTTACAAAACGCTGTCATTCTCGGGAATAGACACGAAAACGCGCGTTGTTGTGCAGTGCAGGGTTGCCCGCTGGAGGCTGGCATGCACCCTGCAGGGAAATCTCGATTGAACAGAGCGTGCAGGAGCCGTCGTGCCGACCATCGCCTCGACCATTCCCTTCGAGCCGCACCCCGCCCGTGACTCCATTCTGGGGGAGGCCCATGCGCGGCCTTTCTTCCGCCTCGAGGCGCCGGCGCGCGTGCTGGCGCTGGCCTTCGTGCGCGGCAAGGACAGCCCGGAAACCCTGCGTGAGCGCCTCGACAATTTCGCCCGCGCCCATGGGGCGGCACCCGCACCGATCGGGGCGAAGCATCACCGCATGATGCTGCCACAGGGGCTGTTCCGCTGGGAGGAGCACACCGAGTTCACCACCTATGTCTTCATGCTTTCCGGGGAGGCGGCCCGCTTCAACATCACGGCGGGTGAGGTGTTGCGCTCGCTGTCCCTGCCCGAGCAGCCGGGGCCGCATCTGGTCTCGGTCGATATGATGTTCCAGACCGGGCAGCCGGGTGAGGCGTCCCCTCCGCCCTTCCAGACCGGCGTTGTCTCCCAGTCCCGCCTTGAGGACGGGCGCGCCGATGTCGCCTCGGACTTCGTGCCGGACGAGAACGGCTTCGTCCGCTTTGTCGTCACCAATCGCGGCCTGCCGGAGCGTCGGCTCGGCGCGCTCGCCCGCGACATCATGGAAATCGAGGTCTATCGCAATTTCGCGCTGCTCGGCCTGCCCGAGGCGCAGCGTATTGCACCCGTGATGCGCACGGTCGAGCAGGGGCTGGCCGATCTCATGGGCGATCTCGTCCATCAGAAAAGCCTGGAGGAGAGCGATGCACTGCTGACCCGTCTCACCGACATGACGGCCCGTATCGAGGCCGAAATCGCCCGCACCAAGTTCCGCTTCGGCGCAACGCGCGCCTATGGCGCGATCCTGAACGACCGTCTCTCCGCTTTCCATGTCCCGGTCTCCCACGATGCCCCCACAATCGGTGCGTTTCTCGGGCGTCGCAATGCGCCGGCGCTGCGCACCTGCGAGACCATGGAGGCCAACCTGATGGATCTGGCGGCGCGTCTTGCGCGCGCCTCCAACGTGCTGCGCACGCGCATCGACGTGGAACTCGCCAAGCAGAACAACGAGCTGCTGACCTCGATGGGCGAGCGCACCGCGCTGCAACTGCGCCTGCAACAGACCGTGGAAGGCCTCTCGGTGGCGGCCATTTCCTACTATGTCGTTGGTCTTGTCGGCTATGTGCTCAAGGGGCTCAAGGAAGCCCATATCATGCCGCTGCCGCTGGAAATCGCGGTGGGTCTTTCCGTGCCGCTCGTCATTCTGGTGATGGCCTATATCGTGCGCCGCATCCGCAAGGCCCACGCCGGGCACTGATCCCGCGGCCTCGTTTGCACCGCGAAGAGGCATCCGGTAGATTTGTGCCGAAGCACTTTTGCGCATCAACGAGGATGCCCGATGCAGGGAACCCAGACGCTGCCCGCGCCCGATACTGCCGGCGGCGACAACAACGCGCCGGTTGCCATGCCCGCCGACATGGCCCTGCTGATGGAAAAGGCCAGCAAGGCCAGCGAGTTTCTCAAGGCGCTCAGCCATGAGAACCGCCTGCTGCTGCTCTGTCTGCTCAATGAGCGCGAGCGTTCCGTCTCCGAGCTGGAAGCGGTGCTCAACCTGCGCCAGCCCACGATTTCCCAGCAGCTCGCCCGCCTCCGTCTCGACGGCTTGGTGAGCGCAAGGCGCGAGGGCAAGGCGATTTTCTATTCCATCGCCGATCCCCATGTGCGCGAGATGATCGGGGTGCTGCACAAGCTGTTCTGCACGCCGGAGGCCTGTTGAGCGCTGCCCGGAACCTGCCGCGCTTTCGCCTGTTTCCAGCCTCGGGAGCATGCGCAAATGGCGTTGACCACCCCCCGCCCGATCCCCTATCCCTTCGGCGGCCGGGCAAACGGCCAGCGGAGGATGGATGACGCACGAAGCCGACCTGAGCAGCCCTGAGGCTGGCCCCAGTGTTTCCGCTGCGGAGCGTCGTAAAAAATGGCTTCGGCTAGGCGGCACCATCGCCAGCATCGTGCTGTTCACCTTCGCGCTGGTGGTGCTCTACAACGTTGTCAACGAGCTGGATGCCAATGAGGTCAAGGCGGCCTTTGCCCGCGCGACTTGGGGGCAGATCGGCGCGGCGCTAGGCTTCACCGCGCTCTCCTATCTCATGCTTACGGGCTATGATGTGGTGGCACTCAAGGCGGTCACCATCCAGCCCGTGCCTTACCGGATTGCCGCGCTCGCTTCCTTTACCTCCTATGCCGTCAGCTTCACGCTGGGCTTTCCCCTGCTCACCGCAGCCACCGTGCGCTACTGGATCTATTCTTCCATCGGGCTCAGCGCCAAGGTCATCGCCAGCCTAACGCTGATCGCGGGCATCACCTTCTGGCTTGGCATGGGGGTCGTTCTCGGCACGGTCATGCTGGCAGCGCCCCAATCGAGCGCAACCTTCACACGCCTGCCACAGGGCATGAACATGCTGATCGGGGCAGGGGTGCTCGGCGGTGTCGGGGCCTATCTGTTCATGGTCAACAAGGGGCGTCGGCGCTTGCGGGTTCAGGGCTGGAGCATGCGGTTGCCGGGCGTCAATGTCACGCTCAAGCAGCTGGCGCTGGGGGCGATGGATGTCATCGCCGGCGCGGCCGTGCTGTATGTGTTGCTGCCGCAAGGCTCGAACGTCGCCTTTCCGGCCATGCTGGCCGCCTATGTTTTCGCCTGCCTGCTGGGGATCGCCAGCCACGCGCCGGGTGGCATCGGTGTCTTCGAGGCGACCATGCTGCTGGCATTGCCCGGGGTCCCGCGTGAGCCGTTGCTGGGCGCGCTGCTTGTCTATCGCCTGTGTTATTATCTCATCCCCTTCCTGATTGCCTTGGCCCTGCTGGGCGTGCGCGAACTCTCGCTGCGGGCGCGGCGCATGCAGCGCACGCTCAACGAGGTGGAGCGCGAAGAGAAGCCATGACCTCGCCCTTCAAGCGCTATGTCAGAGGGTTTGGCCCCGCGCGCGGTCTCAAGGGGTTGGCTCTGGTTTTGGCGCTGCTCGTGCCGCTTCTGGCGCTGCTCTCCGCGCCGGTCTGGGCCTTCGCCCTGCTCGCGCTGGTTCTGGCTGGCGCCATCGCCGGTTTGCCGGGCTCCGCCGCGGAGCGGATGCTCGCGCGTCGCGCCGCTCAGAAGGTGGAGCGGGGTGCGACCGAGGGACGCTTGCATGGCGTGCTCGATGCGCTATCGGCCGCCACCATTCTCATCGATGCGCGCGGCGCGGTGGTGCATGCCAATGCGCAGGCGCTCTCGGCTTTTCCCGCCCTGCGGGTGGGCACGCCCGTTACCCATGCCATCCGCGCCCCGGCCATGACGGCCGCGCTCGAAAGCGTACTCAAAGGCGCCCCTTCCGCCCGTCTTGATCTTGTGGAGCGCATCCCGCTCGAGCGCAGCTTCGATGTGTTTATCCGCGTCATGGGCGGCAAGGCCAGTGCGCGCGGCGCGGCCCATGCCGTTATCTTCATGCCCGAAACGACGGACGCCCGCCGCCTGGAAGCGATGCGGGTCGATTTCGTCGCCAATGCCAGCCATGAGCTGCGCACGCCGCTGGCCTCGATCCTTGGCTTTGTCGAAACCCTGAAAGGGCCGGCCCGCAACGATACCGCCGCGCGCGAGCGCTTTCTCGGCATCATGGAAGAGCAGGCCCGGCGCATGGCGCGCCTGATCGAGGATCTGCTCTCGCTCTCGCGCATCGAGATGAACGAGCATATCCCGCCCTCCGGTCGCGTTGAGGTCGGCTCGTCGATCCGCTCCGTGCTGGATGCGCTCTCCGGTCTTGCGCGGGAGCGCGGCGTGGTGTTCGAGACGCAGTTTCCGGCGGCCGATCTGGCCGTGCGCGGCGAGCGTGATGAGCTGCTGCGCATCTTCGAGAACCTGATCGAGAATGCGATTAAATACGGCCAGTCTGGCGGGCGCGTGCAGATCAACCTGGAGCGCGTGGAGGATGCCGCCGTTGGTGCTTCGGCCTGCGTCAAGGTGCGCGATTTCGGCCCCGGCATCGCGCCCGAGCATTTGCCGCGCCTCACCGAGCGCTTCTACCGCGCCGATGTGAATGCCTCGCGCGGGCAGGGAGGCACCGGCCTCGGACTCGCCATCGTCAAGCATATCGTCACACGGCACCGGGGGCGGCTGGGCATCGAAAGCCGCCTTGGGGAGGGCTCCACCTTCACAATTTGGCTGCCTCTGGTTCCTTTGTTGGAAAAAGACAAGCCGTAACAACATCTTGGTTTGTCGTCGTTTTGTCATACACAGGGCTTAGAAGTCCGCCCCAGATACGGTAGCCAAGGCTGCCGCCCCCTTTCCATCCGGCAGGCCTCTCGGGGTTGGGTCGGAACCCATCCAACGGCGAGAAGGAACGCCCATGACCCAGCATATCGTGCGCTCCTATGATGACGAACTGAGCCAGCTCACCACCAAGATCACCCGCATGGGCGGCCTTGCCGAGGCCATGATGGTGGATGCCATTGATGCGCTCACCAAGCTCGATGTGGCAAAAGCCCGTTCCGTTGTGGAGCGTGACGGCGAGCTGGATCAGCTTCAGCACGATGTGGAAGAGGCCGCTGTTGTGCTGGTGGCGCGCCGCCAGCCGCTCGCGAACGATCTGCGCCACATCATGGGCACCATCCGTATCGCCTCGGACATCGAGCGCATCGGTGATCTGGTCAAGAATATCGCCAAGCGCGTCACGGTCATGGAGCAGCGCTTCCTCGGCGTGCGCTCGCTGGCAGGCCTCCAGCACATGTCGCACCTCGTGCTTACCCAGACCAAGGCCGTGCTGGACAGCTTCGCCCAGAAAAGCCCGGAACTCGCGCGCCATGTCTGGCTGCACGATGGCGAGGTGGATACGCTCCACAACGCGCTCTTCCGCGAGCTGCTCACCTACATGATGGAAGATCCGCGCGCGATCACCTTCTCGACGCATCTGCTGTTCATCGCCAAGAACATCGAGCGCGCGGGCGATCACGCCACCAATATCGCCGAAACCGTCTATTACATCGAAACCGGCAGCCAGCTCTCCGGCCCGCGTCCCAAGGGCGAGAGCGAGACCACATTCTCGCTGGAACACCCGCGGGAAAGCTGAGGTTGCGCCATGGCGCCGCGTGTTCTGATCGTTGAGGATGAGGAGGCGCTCGCCATCCTCATCCGGTATAATCTGGAAGCGGAAGGCTATGAGGTCGAGCATGTCGCAAGGGGCGACGAGGCCGACCT
>JAIUNQ010000101.1 GCA_020161475.1 Pseudomonadota bacterium
CCTCGGCCAGCAGGGCTTCGCAGCGCTTCTTCAGGTGTTCGCCGCGTTCGTATTTTTCGATGGATTTCTCGAGGCTTACGTCCCCGCGCTCCAGCTCGGCAACGATGGCTTCAAGCTCGGCCATGGCCTTCTCGAACGGCAGGGCGGCGATGTCTGTCGGAAGTGTACTCATGCAAAAACCTTAATGCAGATGCGCGTTCAACACAAAGTCTAAGCGGCGTTTCCCACAAGCCCCAAACGGGCTTTCAGCCTGCCCGGCCAAGGCGCAGGCCCGGCGCGGGGCGCTCCGTCAGCACCTCGCGGCGGAAGCGGAACAAGGCCGCCGGCCGTCCGCCCGTAGTGGTCTGCTCGCCAGTGGCTTCCACCAGCCCGCCGGTTTCCACCAGCCGCCGGAAGTTCTGCTTGTGCAGGTGCTGGCCGGAAATGGCCTCCACCTTGCGCTGAAGATCGGTGAGGGTGAAAGCATCGGGCATGATTTCAAAGATCAGCGGACGATACTTGAGCTTGCCGCGAATGCGCCCCAGCGCGGTGGCCAGAATCCGCCGATGATCGAACTGCATGGCGTGGCCTGAAGCGAGATCCTCCCGCAGGGGGAGCTGCCGGTCGCGCTGAGCCTCTTCCACCAGCCCCGCTTCATAGAGCAGCTCGTAGCGCTCCAGCACTTTTTCTTCGTCGAACGGTACAGAGGGCGCGCCGAAATGCAGCGCCACGCGATCCTTGCGCGATAGGCCGCCGCGTTCCTGCTCGCTCGGCGGCTCCTGCGACCAGGCGTTAAGCGCCGGCATGACGAAGGCATCAAGCACCGCCGGGCGCCCCTTGCGCCAGTCCTCCCAGGGAAACCACTGGTACAGCGGGCGGAAGTTGGCAACGCCAGCCGGCACGCGCGTCAGCGCCAGATAGCCGATGGAAATCTCGTGCATGCCGTGGCTTTGCGTGCGCCCGCGATCCCCAAAGGTGTAGAGCTGCTCGACATACCCCAGCGACAGCCCGGCCTGATCCTTGGCGAAATTGCGCAGCCCCAGTTCCAACGTGCGATGATGCTCCGGATCGAACGGGCCGGAAGGCAACCCGAACACAGGCCGCCCTGCCACGCCGGGAGCCGAGGCATAGACCAGCGGCTGGTCGCCCCCCGCGCCCATGATCACGGCGGTGAGGTTGATCTCCAGCCGGTTCATGGGGCGGCAAGATCCAGCGCGAAGGGCGTGCCCGAATGGCAATCCTCGCCCCGGCCAATGGCCGCGATGGCGGCGATCATACGCCCCTCCCGCGCCAGCACCTCATCGGCCAGTGCGATCAGGCGCGGGTTGGGGGTGGCTGTTGGGGAGGCGGCGCGCAGGCGCTGCGCCCAGCGGCTTTCCGCCACGTCCGGGCGCAGCAGGCAGGCCGAGATGAAGGCCGCCGCCGTGGAGCGGCTGACCCCGGCAAAGCAATGGATAAGCATCGGCGCCTGCCGGTCCCAGCGCTGCACGAAGTCGAGAAGGGCGAGGACATGATCCTTCTGCACCAGCGTCAGCCCCTCGCGGGGCTCGGCAATGTCGTTGAAGCCCAGCCGCAGGTGCCGCTCCGGCGCGATACTGGCCGGACGCTCCAGCGGGTGATGTTCGCGCAGGAGCGTGACCAGATCGCGCGCGCCGGACGCCGCCGTCACTTCCGCCACCAGATCAACCGAACAGACATGGATGCGCGGCATGGTTCAAACGCCTCCCTTGGCGCGTTCAGCATTCAGGGAATTGAACCGCGACAGGAACAACGCCTGGGCTTCACCCACCGGCATCGGGGCCAGCAGCGTCCCGAGCGCCTTGCTGCCCACATCAGGTGCCCCGAAAACATCATCGGCCTCTTCACGCCCGAACCCGGCGAGCACCGTCGCCTCGTGCCAGGCCGCCATGCGATCGGCCTTTTTGGCAAGATCCTGCGCGAGCTTGGGCACGGGGTTGGGCAGCGAAAAGCGCGTCATGATCGATGCAAGCAGACGCGCCTCTGCGCCACGGTAAGGCTCGCCGATCATTGCCTTGAAGGGGGAAATCATGTCGCCGATGACATATTCCGCCGCATCGTGCAGCAGCACGAACAGTCGCGTCTTCACCCCGGCGCGCGGGTTGATCTGCTGGGCAATGGCCTCCACCAGCACGCTGTGCTGCGCCACCGAGAAAATGTGCTCGCCGGTGGTCTGCCCATTCCACCGCGCGACCCGCGCCAGACCATGCGCGATGTCCTCGATCTCGATGTCGAGCGGAGAGGGGTCGATGAGGTTCAGCCGCCGCCCCGAGAGCATGCGTTGCCATGCACGGGGCGCAGCGGTTGATTCGCGACGGGGGGAAGTTGCCTTGGCCATGCCTGCGGTTTTACGGCATGGCGCGGGCGAGGCAAGCGGCGCTCAGTTCGGCGCCTCGTGCAGCACATCATGGATCGCGTGCATCAGGCCGATGGCCCGCGAGTCCGTCAGAGAGTAGTAGATCGTGGTGCCTTCACGCCGCGTGGTCACCACCCCGGCGGCGCGCATCAGGGCCAGATGCTGGCTCAGCGCAGACTGGGTGAGGTCAAGGCGTTTGACGATTTCTCCGACGGAAAGCTCCCCATCCTTGATCAGTTGGCAGAGGATGACGATCCGGCGGCGATTGGCGAGCAGGCTCAAGAGGCTTTCAGCCTCGCCAGCGCGAATCTCAAGTTTATCAAGGGGCTTGTTCACGTGCGAAAGCTCATTCTAAATCAGCCGCTTGGCTGACCTTAGGGACTTGTCATTGTTTTATCGCAAAATGCTTCCGCTGCAAGCGTAACGCGGGTGTCAGAACCGCGCGTAACCCGGTTTTTCCAGCAAAACCGGGACTCCACCCCCGGTAATCTCGGTATTTTTTTCGAGTGCCTCCAGCCAGCGATCGACCCTGACCTGCGCCAGAGCGCAGGCGCCGGCGCTCACGCCGAGGCTGCCCAGAAGCTGTTCGCCGGCGCGAACCTCGGCACCGCTATCCACGCCAAACCCGTTATTGAAGCGGGCCAGAAGGGTGCGGGTGCGCGCGGTGGCACGGTGCTCCATGCGGCTCACAATCTCCTGGCCGACATAGCAGCCCTTCTTGAAATCCACCCCGCCGAGCTGATCCATGTTCGCTTCGTGGGGGTAGCTGGCGAGGGGCAGGTAATCAGGCCCGCATTCGGGAATGCCGTGGGTGATTCGCTGCGCTGCGAAAAACGCTTCATCCTGCCGGCGAAGATCTGCGGTTTCCGCTTCAACGCTCGCCGCCGGTCCGTAAAGGCGTTGGCCCAACGCGCGAGAGCGTGGGTCTGCAAAGGCGTAGAAGCGCTCGCTGGCCGCAAGTGCGCCGCCGAGAACCGCATAAACCGCAACCGAGGCGTCCAGCACCGCGATCTCGACTTTGGCGCGCAGGCGATAGACGGCGAGCCGCCGCGCAACATCCTCGGCAAACCCGCGGTTCACATCGAGAAAATAGAGCTTTTCGTCATCCGAGGCGTTGGCGACGAGCATATCTGCGATAATTTTGCCCTGCGGCGTCAGCAGCGCGGCAAGCGTGGCCTCCCCTGCGGGCAGTTTCTCGATATTGGCGGTGAGAACCGAATGGAGAAAATGGGCCGCCTCCTCGCCGCTCACCGCGACAAGCGCGCGGGCGGGCAGGGGAATGAGGCAGGGTGCAGGATCAAGGCTTGTTTCACTCATGAGCCGCAGTTAAGTCCCTTGATGGCGGGCGGCAAGGTCGTCCGTTCCGCGTTCTGCGCAAACACGTCGAAAAAAGCTCCTCCGAAAAGGCTTCCTCCATGTCCGCCGCCTTCGATACCCTGTTTCTCGGCGCCGAGATCGTCAATCACGACGGGCGCGCCCCCCGCGATCTCGCGCTCAAGGACGGCAAGATCGCCGCTATCGGTGATCTGAGGAACGCCAAGGCCGCAGAGGTGATCGATGCGAAGGGGCTGACCATCCTGCCCGGCGTCATCGATACGCAGGTGCATTTCCGCGAGCCGGGGCTGACGCATAAGGAAGACCTTGAATCGGGCTCGCGCGCGGCGGTGCTCGGCGGTGTCACCGGCGTTTTCGAGATGCCGAACACCAACCCCAACACCGTGAGCCGCGAGACGCTGGCCGCCAAGGTGGCCGCGGGCCATCACCGCATGCATTGCGACTTCGCCTTCTTCGTGGGCGGTACGGCGGAAAACATCGAGGAGATCCCGGAGCTGGAGAAGCTTCCCGGGGCTGCGGGCATCAAGGTCTTCATTGGCTCCTCGACCGGCAACCTGCTGGTGGAAGACGACGAGAACCTCGCCAAAATCCTGAAGCGCATCACGCGCCGCGCCTCCTTCCACTGCGAGGACGAAATGCGCCTGCGCTCGCGCATGGATTTGCGCGTGCCGAATGATCCCTCCTCGCATCCGGTCTGGCGCGATGCGGAAGCCGCGCTGCTGGCCACCAAGCGCCTCACAACGCTGGCGCGACGCCTCGGCAAGCGCGTGCATGTGCTGCACGTCTCGGCGGGCAACGAGATGGAGTATCTCGCAACCCAGAAGGATGTCGCCTCGGTCGAGGTGACCCCGCATCACCTGACGCTGTTTGCGCCCGATTGTTACGAGCGCCTCGGCACCTATGCCCAGATGAACCCGCCCGTGCGCGACATCGAACACCAGAAGCTGCTGTGGTGGGGCGTCAATCAGGGCGTCGCGGATATTCTGGGCTCGGACCACGCCCCGCACACCCATGAGGAAAAGCACCACGCCTATCCGGCGTCACACTCCGGCATGACCGGCGTGCAGACGCTGGTGCCGTGCATGCTCGACCATGTGAACGCGGGCCGCCTGACGCTGGAGCGCTTTGTCGACATGACCTCGCACGGCCCGGCGCGCCTCTTCAACATCGCCGCCAAGGGCCGCATCGCGGTGGGCTATGACGCCGACCTGACGATCGTCGACATGAAGCGCCGCGAGACCATCACCAACAAGTGGATCGCCTCCAAGCCGGGCTGGACGCCTTATGATGGTGTCTCGGTCATGGGCTGGCCGGTGGGCACCTTTGTGCGCGGCAAAAAGGTGATGTGGCAGGGTGAGCTGACCGGGCCTTCGAGCGGCGAAGCCATCCGTTTCGCGGACGCCTTGCAGCCGGAAGGGTAACGCATGCACCGAAAAAGTGGGCACCGGTTTTTCGACAAGGTGCATGCGCAGAAAAAACCAAGGCCGTCATGGCCGGGTTCAGCCCGGCCATCCACGACTTTTCGGATGGACAAGATCAAGTCATGGATATCCGGCACAAGGCCGGGCATGACGTGAGGAGAAACAGGGTGAGCTCTCCACCACCCCCCTTCACGCGCAAGGGTTTCGATGTCGCCTTCAAGCGCGCCATGCCCATGTCGTTCGGCATCTTCATCTACGGCATGGCCTTCGGCATCATGGCGGTGCAGGCGAAGTTCTCGGTGCTGCAAGCCACCTTGATGAGCACCTTCATGTTTTCCGGTTCGGCGCAGCTCGCGGCCACCGGGGTGCTGACCGCAGGCTGGACCAGCCTCCTCGCCGTGGCGAGCACTGTCTTCCTCACCATTTTGGTGATGAACGCGCGCTATTTCCTCTTCTCCGCCACGCTCTACCCGCTCATGGCGGGCACGCCGCCGCTCAAGGCCTATGGCTCGCTGTTTTTTCTGGGCGATGGCGCCTGGCTGATGACCATGAAAGCCCATGAGGACGGCATCAAGGACGCCGCTTATCTGTTGGGGGCCAGCATCGGGCCTTATCTCGCCTGGGTTTTCGGTACGCTGGCAGGTGCCTTTGCCTCGAACCTTGCGACCGATCCGCGTCGTCTGGGCCTCGATTTCTTTCTTGTGGCCTTTGCTGCGGCGATCTTCGGCGGCATGTTCCGGGGGCGGGGCGATATTCCCACGGTGCTGATCGCGGTGCCGGTGGCACTGATCTGCGAGCGTTACCTCGGCTTTGGCGGGGCGCTGGTGGTGGCGGGCATTGCGGGGGGCTTTGCCGCCTTCCTCAAGGCCGGCAAGGCCAAGCAAGGGGACGCCGCAGTATGATCCCCAACGAGCAGTTCTTTCCCCTGCTTTTGGCCATGGCGGTGGCAGCCTTTGTGTGTCGCTCGCTCGGCTATTTCGCCATGCGTTTCGTGCCGCTGACGCCGCGCATTCAGGCCGCGCTCAAGGCGACCCCGGTGTCGGTGATGAGCGCGATCATCGCCATGGCGGCTCTCAAGGGCGGGCCGGTGGAATGGACAGCGCTGGTGGTCACAGTGCTCGCCATGCGCGTGCTGCATTCCGATGTACTCGCGGCTTTCGCAGGCATCGGCATTGTCGCGCTGGGCCGCTGGCTGGCGGGCTGAAAACAAAAAAGGCGCGGTTTCCCGCGCCTTCAGCACTGCCGGAAAAACAGGATCAGTTCTTGGTGGTGAGCGAATATTCGCCCGCCTTTACACGCTCGGGCAGACGCTCGGCGAACTTGGCCACAGCGTCTTCGCCATAGGTGGCGACAAGCTCGACAAAAGCCGCGAAAAGCGCCGCATGGGCGAGGCAATCCCCGTCGATCCCGTCATAACGACCCTCCGCGAAAGCCTCGCTCACATAGGAGTAGGCCGCACGGCGCTGGTCGGAATAGAGCTTGTCGTGAGGGTCACCGAGCTGGTCGTTGGTATGCACGGACATGATCCTGTACGTCGCCCTGCGCGCCGCTATCGCGGCGTAGCAAGGATGTGGTCGAGCGGTCCCCACCGCCTGCCCCGGATGAGGCAAAAGGACCCTAGCCCCAAGCGCGGCGTAGCGAAAGACCTGATATTGAGAAATCGTTAACGCCTCAGCAGTCCGGCCCGAAGCAATGGTGGAAAAGGCCTTGACCTTAGGTGCCGAAGCGCTGCGTCAGCACGCGGGCAAGCCGTGCCGCTTCGCGCCGCAGGGCTTCATCGGCGGCTTTGGCGGCCGGGGTGCAGCGGGTGTAACTCGTTGAAAAATCAGCGTAACCCCGGTTGAAGGCACCCTGCATACGCTCTTTGGCGCCCGAGGCCTCGCCCTCGGCCTCGACCAGCGCTTCCATGCGCACCCGCCACGGGTTGGGGGTGATGTCGGGCGCGCAGAGCTGGCTCAGGACAGCGAGCGCGCCCATGGTTTCACTGAGTTCTGAAAGCGGGCCTTGCGCCGCCTCCGGCGTTGGTGGGGCAGGCCGCGCCTTTTTCGGCTCCTCGGCCTTGGGTTTCGTGGCCTTGCGCGTCAGGGGCGCGCCCAAGGCCAAGGCCGGCAGCAGCGCCAGCATCACGGCAAGGGGCAGGGGGGCAAGGGGCAGGCGAGGGTGGCGCACGGGCTTCATCCGCCCTCCGCGATTCGGGCGGCCCGGGCCAGAATCTCCGGCAAACGCCGCGTCATGGGCAGATCCGGCGGGTTGAGAGGATCGACCCATGCCAGTGCGATGGCCTCATCGGACAGCTGTGGCTCGCCTGCCAGCCAGCGTCCCGCATAGGCGCAGATGACGGCATGCGCCGTGATCTCCCCGGCCTCGTTGCGCGCGATATGCTCGACGTGATCGACGAAGCCCAAAACCTGCGCCTTGATGCCGACCTCCTCAAAAAGTTCGCGCAGCACCGCCTCCTGCAAGGATTCGCCCGGCTCGATCCGCCCGCCAGGCAGCGACCAAAGCCCCTGCGCCGGGGCCTTTCCGCGCTGCGCCAGCAGCACCTTGCCCTCGCGGAACACCGCAATGGAGGCTGCCAGAACCGGTTTGCGTCTGCCGTCCATATCAGATCCAAGCCCTCTCAATTCGTGGCCTGTTTTTAGTTTGACGCGATGGCTTGACGCGAACCGGCGTCCACTTCGCTCGCCATCGCTATGTCAGACGTGCTGGCCGCCGTTGATGTGCAGCTCCGCGCCGGTGACATAGGACGAAGCCTCCGTGCACAGGAAATAGATTGCCTTGGCGACCTCCTCGGGGGTGCCGAGACGGCGCATCGGCAATTGCTCGACGATCTTGTCCGTGCCGGGGGAGAGGATGGCCGTATCGATTTCGCCGGGCGAAATCGCATTCACCCGCACACCGACGGGGCCAAAGTCGGAAGCCATTTCGCGCGTCAACGCGGCCAGCGCCGCCTTGGAGGTGGCATAGGCCGCCCCCGCGAAGGGGTGCACGCGCCCGCCCGCGATAGAGGTGACATTCACCACCGCGCCTTTGGTGGCTTTCAGCTCGTCCATCAATCCACGCGCCAGCATGATCGGTGCGAAGAAATTGACCTGAAACACCTTCTGCCAGTCTTCATGCGGCGTGGTGACCGAGGAGAGCCGCGCCCCGCCCGCGCCCTTGGGAGAGATACCGGCGTTGTTGACCAGCGCGTGCAGCCGCCCGTCCGGCAGGCGCGACTTGATCTCCGCAATGGCGCGGGTGGTATCGGCGACATCCGCCAGATCCACCTGCACATGGTTCTCGCGTCCGCCGTCCCACGGGCAATCCTCGGGAAAAGGCTGGCGCGAACAGGCGATGACGCGCCACCCGGCGGAGGCGAAGCGTTTGACCGTGGCATGGCCGATGCCGCGCGATGCGCCGGTCAGCAGCAGCGTACGGCGTTCAGGCGGTTGGTTTGAGGTGGCGGATTCCATGAGGGCAGCCTTTTACGGATAGAGCCACGCGGTCGAGAACGGAGCGTCCACTGTCTCGCGCGTGAAGACAAGGCGCTCATGCAGGCGGAAAGGCTTGTCGAGCCAGAACTCGATGGAGAGTGGCTTCAAACGATAGCCATGCCAATGCGGCGGGCGGGGCACCTCGCCAAGGCCAAAGCGCAGCGCTTCGCGCGCCACAGCCTTTTCCAGCGCAAAACGCCCTTCCATCGGGCGCGACTGCTGCGAGGCCCAGGCGCCGATGCGGCTGTCGCGCGGGCGGGAGGCGAAATAGGCGTCCGATTCGGCTTCGCTCGCGTGCTCGATCAGCCCCCGGAAGCGCACCTGACGACGCAGCGATTTCCAGTGAAACAGGGCCGCCCCTTGTGCGTTTTCAGCGA
>JAIUNQ010000102.1 GCA_020161475.1 Pseudomonadota bacterium
GCACCACGCGCCCGGCCAGCAGTTCCAGCTGGGGGATCAGCGCCTTGGCGGTCGCGGCATCGGAGGCCGCGACATGGAGCGCGGCGGTGAGCTGCCCCTCAAGGTGCGTGATCACCGCTTCCAGCTCGGCCACATCCTTGCAGCGCACGATGAGCGCGGCAGCCCCGAAAACCTCCTCATGCATCGCCGGGGTCTTCAGGAAATCGGCGGCTTTGGTCTCAAACAGCGCCGCCTGCCCCTGTGTCACTGAGCCGCCCTGCCCGCGCGATACGGGCGTGATGGCGGGCAGGCTTTCGAGCTGCTTCACGCCGCGCGCATAGGCTTCGCAAATGCCCTTGGTCAGCATGGTCTGCGCGGGGGCGCCTGCCAGCGTTTCGGCGGCAGAGGCCATAAAGGCCTCCAGCCCATCGCTTTCCACCGCCAGAATCAGGCCCGGATTGGTGCAGAACTGGCCCGCCCCGAGCGTGAGGGAGGCCACGAATGCCTTGCCGATCTCGGCACCGCGCTCATTGAGCGCGCCGGGCAGCAGGATCACCGGGTTGATGGAGGACATTTCGGCATAAACCGGAATGGGGCGCGGCCGCGCTTGGGCGGTTTTCATCAACGCGGTGCCGCCCGCGCGCGAACCGGTGAAGCCCACGGCGGCGATGCGCGCATCCTCCACCAGCCCCTGCCCGATGACGCTGCCAGCGCCGAAGAGCATGGAGAAAACACCGTCGGGCATGCCGGTTTCGATGGCGGCTTTTTGCACCGCACGGCCCACCAGCTCCGAGGTGCCGGGATGCGCGGAATGCGCTTTCACGATCACAGGGCAACCGGCGGCCAACGCTGAGGCCGTATCACCCCCCGCCACCGAAAAGGCGAGCGGGAAGTTCGATGCGCCGAACACGGCCACCGGCCCCACCGGCACATTGCGGCGACGAAGCGCGGGCTTGGGCAGCGGCGCGCGATCGGGCTCGGCGGCCTCGACCACAATGTCGAGGAACTTGCCCTCGCGAATGTGTTTCGCAAACATCTTGAGCTGGTTGACCGTGCGGCCCCGCTCGCCCTCCAGACGCGGGCGCGGCAGACCGGATTCGGCCATGGCACGCACGATCAGATCATCACCAAGGGCGAGGATCGCCTCGCCAATCGCATCGAGGAAGGCCGCGCGCTGCTCCAGCGGCAGGGCGCGATAAGGCTGGAAGGCTTGCCATGCCAGCGCGCAGGCGCGCTCCAGATCGGCCTTGGTGCCCGCCCCGAAGGCGATGGGAAGCGGCGCGCCCGTTGCCGCTTCGATGCCGAAAAAATCGCCCGCCGTGCCGCGCACGAAGGTTTGTCCGATAATCAATTCGCCGGTGATGGTCATGGGAAGGCAAGCCTGTATCTGGGGCGCTGAGATGGCAGAACGGGTTCGCCGATCCCAGCAGAAACCGTTCTGAATGAAGAGAACACACCGATGGTAGCGCAACCATCGGTGCTTTGGAAATGGCTGTATACAGTTTTCGGGCTTTTATTTCGCCAAGTGCGCCGCGCCGCGTTCAGCGTCGGATTAGCGCCGGATCAGCGCCCATTGGCCTTGCGCCAGGCCTCGAAGTCGACCTTGGTCTGCGGGTCGGTGGCGGGGTAGAGGCCGATAATGGATCGCCCCTGCTGCACGCGCTCGAGCACGAAATCCTCGAAGGCGGTCATCTCGACGGCTTCATCCGCGATTTCATCGGCGAGGTGCGCGGGGATGATGAAGACGCCCTCGCCATCGCCCACCACCACATCGCCGGGGAAGACCGCGACATCGCCGCAGCCGATCGGCACATTGATATCGAGCGCCTGATGGAGCGTCAGGTTCGTGGGGGCGGAGGGGCGGTTGTGATAGGCGGGGATGTCGAGCTCGGCGATTTCCGGGCTGTCGCGGAAGCCGCCATCGGTGACAATGCCAGCAACCCCGCGCACCTGAAGGCGCGTGACCAGAATGGAGCCGGCGGAGGCCGCGCGGGCGTCCTTGCGGGAATCAATCACCATCACCGATCCGGGCGGGATTTCCTCTACCGCCTTGCGCTGCGGGTGGGCGCGATCCTGAAACACGGTAATGGGGTTGAGGTCCTCGCGCGCGGGGATGTAGCGCAGGGTAAAGGCCTCGCCGACCATGTTCTGGCCTTTAAACTTGAGCGGGCGCACATCCTGAATGAACTGGTTCTTCAGCCCGCGCTTGAACAGCGCGGTGCAGAGGGTTGCGGTGGAAACGCCCATCAGCTTGGCGCGGGTCTCGGGTTTCAGGGCCATGATTGTGCCTCTCAATAGATGGCGGGTTCGCGCACGCGGGCGCCGAAAGCGGTTTCCAGAAAATCGAAGTCGCAGCCTTCGTCCGCCTGTTTGATGTGCTTGGCGAACATGTAGCCATAGCCGCGCTCGTAAGGCGGCTCGGGGAGTTTGAGCGACGCACGGCGGGCCTCGAGCTCGGCATCCGGCACATTGAGGGTGAGCGTGCGGGCGGGGATATCGAGGGTGATGGTGTCGCCGGTTTTCACCAGTGCGAGCGGTCCGCCGATGGCAGCTTCAGGCGAAACATGCAGGATGCAGGCACCGTAAGAGGTGCCGCTCATGCGCGCATCCGAAAGGCGCACCATGTCTCGCACGCCTTGCTTGACCAGCTTTTTGGGGATGGGAAGCATCCCCCATTCCGGCATGCCGGGGCCACCAATCGGCCCTGCGTTGCGCAGCACCAACACGGTGTCCGCCGTCACATCGAGATCGTCGCGGTCGATGTTGGCTTTGAGGTCGGCGTAAGAGTCGTAAACCAGCGCCGGACCGGTGTGATGCTGGAACTTCTCACCCGCAGCGGAGGGTTTGATCACCGCGCCGCGCGGGGCAAGATTGCCGCGCAGCACCGCGAGCGCGCCCTCCTTGTAGATGGCGTTGTCCAGCGTGCGGATCACGTCATCATTATAGACCTGAGCGCCCTCAAGGCTTTGCGCCCAAGTCTGGCCGGAGGCGTTGATCTCATCGAGCTTGAGGAAGGGCTTCAGGCGCGAGAGCAGGCCCAGCAGGCCGCCCGCGTAATAGAAGTCTTCCATCAGGTATTTGTCGCCGGAGGGCCGGATATTGGCGATCACCGGCACGCGGCGCGAGGCGGCGTCAAAATCATCCAGCGTGACGTTGATGCCCGCGCGGCGCCCCATCGCGAGGATATGGATCACCGCATTCGTGGAGCAGCCCATGGCCATGGCGGTGACGATGGCGTTATCGAACGCCCCGCGCGTCATGATCTTTTGCGGGGTGAGATCCTCCCACACCATTTCCACGGCGCGCTGGCCGGTGAGGTTGGCCATGCGGATGTGGTTGGCATCGGCTGCAAGGATCGAGGAGGCGCCGGGCAGCGTCATGCCCAGCGCATCGGCAAGGCCCGTCATGGTCGCCGCCGTGCCCATGGTCATGCACACGCCGTAGGAGCGCGCGATGCCGGTCTGCATCTCGTTCCACTGCTTCTCGTTGATGTTGCCCGCGCGGCGCTCATCCCAGAACTTCCACGCGTCCGACCCGGACCCCAGCGGCTTGCCGGCGTAATTGCCGCGCAGCATCGGCCCGGCGGGCATGAAAATGGCGGGGACGCCGGCGGAAGTCGCACCCAGGATGAGGCCGGGGGTGGTCTTGTCGCAGCCGCCCATCAGCACCACGCCGTCCACCGGCTGGGAGCGGATGAGTTCCTCCGTCTCCATGGCGAGAAAGTTGCGATAGAGCATGGTGGTGGGTTTGACCGTGCTCTCGGAGAGCGAGATCGCGGGCAATTCCACCGGAAAGCCGCCCGCCATCAGCACGCCGCGTTTCACGTCTTCCACGCGCTGCTTGAAGTGCGCATGGCACTGGGCGAAATCCGACCAGGTGTTGATGATGCCGATGATGGGCCTGCCGGTGAATTCGGCATCCGCATAGCCCATCTGGTTCATGCGCGATCTGTGGCCGAAGGAGCGCAGATCATCAGGCGCGAACCAGCGGGCGGAGCGCAGGTCCTCGGGTTTTTTGCGAGCCATTGTCTTATTCCTTTCGCGTCATCCTTGTCCGAAAACCGGAAGACCACTTTTCGGGGATGGCGCGGTTACTGTTGCAGGCCCCAGCGCAGCACTGTTTTGCGCTCGATGGTGCGGAAGATGAGGTTCTCGACCACAAGGCCGATCAGGATCACGGTCAGGAGCCCAGCGAAGACGCTCGGAATTTCGAGAAGATTGCGGTTCTCGAAAATGAACCAGCCAAGCCCGCCCTGCCCCGAAGAGACACCGAAGACGAGTTCGGCCGCCACCAGCGTGCGCCATGCGAAGGCCCAGCCGATTTTCAGGCCCGCGAGAATGGAGGGGAAGGCCGCCGGGATCAGGATCTTGCGGATGAAGGCAAAACCCCTGAGGCCATAATTGCGGCCGACCATGCGCAGCGTGTTGGAGACCGCGCGAAAGCCGGAATGCGTGTTGAGCGCCACCGGCCAGAGCACGGAATGCACCAGAATGAACACGAGGCTGCCATTGCCCAAGCCAAACCACAGCAGCGCCAGCGGCAGCAGGGCAATGGCGGGCAGCGGCGAGAGCATCGCCGTCATGGTCTCCAAGAAGTCCGAACCGAGGCGGGTGTTGATCGCCGCGATGGTGAGCAGGCCCGCCATGACGATGCCTGCGGCATAGCCCGTGAGCAGCACCTTGAGTGAAGCCCATGCGCGGGCGGGCAGCACGCCGGAGCGGATATTCTCCATCAGCGCTTCGAGCGTGTCGGAGAGCGTGGGGAAGAGCAGCGGATTGGCGGTATAGCGGCCATAGGCCTCCCACAGCGCGGCCAGCGCGAGGATGATGACCACCTTGCGCACCGCGCCATTGTCCCAGGCGCGTTCAAAGAAGGAGAGTTCGCGCTCGACCTCGCCCGAAACCACACCCTCGGCGGGGCGCAGGATGATACGGGGGGCACGTGTTCCAGCTTGTTCGGCCATCAGTGCGCCTCCCCGGCTTCATCGGCGAAGAGCATGTCGTGGATTTCCTTTTCGAGGCGGCCTGCCGAGCCATCAGTGGGGCTTGCGGCATCGACATCCACCACCTCGGCTTTGACGCGCCCCGGATGGGGCGAGAGCAGCAGGATGCGGTTACCGATCTTGATCGCCTCGCCGATGGAGTGCGTGACGAACATCACGGTAAAGCGCGTCTCCTCCCAGAGCTGGAGCAGCTCGTCCTGACAGGTGCGTCGCGTGAGCGCATCGAGCGCGGCGAAGGGCTCATCCATCAGCAGGATGTCCGGCTCCATCGCCATGCCGCGCGCAATCGCCACGCGCTGCTTCATGCCGCCCGAGAGCGTATGCGGATAAGAATGAAGCGCGCGGGTGAGGTGCACCTTCTCGATGTAATGGCGCGCCTTGTCCTCGGCCTCTTTGCGGGAGAGCTTGCGCGCGTCCATCAGCGGGAACATCACGTTTTCCAGCACGGTTTTCCACGGCAGGAGCTGGTCGAACTCCTGAAACACCATCATGCGATCCGGCCCCGGCTCGGTGACCTTGCGCCCTAAAATGGTGATCGCCCCCTCGGAGGGTTTGAGATAGCCGCCGACCGCCTTGAGCAACGTCGATTTGCCGCAGCCCGAAGGCCCCAGCAGCACGAACCTGTCGGAGCGGTTGACGGAAAAACTCACCCGCTCGGTGGCGGTGACCACGGAGCCCGGCGTCTTGTAGCGAAGGGTGACGCCGTTGACATCAAGAAGAGGCGCTTCAGCCATTGCCGCGACCAACCTCAATTACCCGGCATGTCATGCGCGAGGGGCAGGTAATAGTCCTTCCATGACGTCGGCTTGGTCTTGAGGGTGCCGATGGCATTGAGGTGCGCTGCGAACTTGAGGGTCCCCTGCGGATAAAGGTTCCACTCCATCATCCCCGGCTCTTTCAGCAGCGCGAGAATCGCGTCCGTTTCGGTCTTGTCGCCTGTGACCTCGCGGTAGATCTCCACCGCCTCCTTCGTGTTGGTTTCGATGAAGGTTTTCGCTTCCTCAGCAGCAGCGCGCACCGCCTTGATGAAGAGCGGATTGGCGTCTGCGAACTTGGTCTGCACCATGAACTGGCCCTGGGAGAGCGGCCCGCCGATTACATCGGGCGAGTTGAGCACGACATGCGCGCCCTCTACCTGCTTGAGCTCGTAATACTGGAAGGGCGGCGCCGCGAAGTGGCTCTTGACCTCATGGGTGGGGTTCTTGAGCGCGATGAAGGCGTCGGAATGCCCCATCTGCACGGTGTTGGCGTCGAGCTTGGCGTAATTCTCGGCACCGAACTGCTTGGCCACCGCCATTTGCAGCAAAATGGCTTGCGTCGAGACCTTCACGGTCGGCACCGCGATCTTGTCGCCCGGACCAATGTCCGCAATCGACTTGATGCGCGGATCACGCGAAATCAGCGTCACCGGCTGGGCGGAGGAGGCGACCACCCCCTTCACGCCGCCCTTGGTGCGATCCCACAGCAGCAGCAGCGGCCCGGTGCCGGTGTTGATCATATCCACCCCGCCCGAAATCAACGCATCCTGCTGAGCGGAGGACGAGGAGAAGCTCAGCCATTTGACGCTGATGCCCTTCAGCCCCAGCGCCTCGGCGTGCTTCTCGAACAGCTTCTTTTTCTCGATGACATGCGTGGGCATGTAGAGGATGCCCTGCTAGCGCGAGACCGAGAATTCGCTCTTCTGCTGGGCGCTGGCATGGGTCGCGCACATCGCGACAAGCGCCACGCCGGCCATCAGGCCACGGCGGGTGATCATGGTCGTCCTCCTGAATTTCCTCGTGGCCGCAACCGTCGAGCTGCAGCAAGCGCCTGTTGGTTTTGATTGCGCCGAGCGTCTTCTAGCATACTAATATATTAGTGTGTCAAGAGCGAATCCGTGGTATGACTTCCGGGACTGAACCAGAGACCGCCATGGATACGCTTGCCGCCCGCCCCCTCGCAGAGACTTCCGCCCCGCGACGCGGAGGTGGTGCCGCAACCATCTACGATACGCTGCGTGATGAGATCATCGCCCTGACGCTCACGCCGGGCACGGTTCTCTCTCGCCATGAGCTTCAGGAGCGCTTTGGCCTCTCCGCCACGCCGATCCGTGATGCGCTCCTCAAGCTCCAGATCGAAGGCCTCGTCGACATCTTTCCGCAGCATGCCACTGTGGTCAGCCCGATTGATCTGGAGCGCGCCCGGCAAGCGCAGTTCCTGCGGCGCTCGGTGGAACTGGAACTGGTACGCTCCCTGGCGCTTCAGCCGGACAAGGCTCCCATCACGCGCCTGCGCAGCCTGATCCGCCAGAAGGAAACGCTCGCGGAGCTGCAAGAGTACGAAGCCTTCAATGCCGCCGACCAAGCCTTTCACCGCACACTCTATGAAGCGATGGGCGTGGGCGAGCTGTATGATCTGATCAAACGGCAGGGCGCCCATATCGACCGCCTGCGCCGGCTCAACTTACCCGTGACCGGCAAGATGAGCGCGATCATCGCGGAGCATGGCGCGATTGCCGATGCGATCGCCGCAGGCCAACCCGAAGCCGCCCAAGAAGCCTTGCGCTTCCATCTTTCGCGCTCACTCCAGTTCGTGGACACGCTGAAAGAGCGTTTTCCGCAATATTTTTCTCGTCCCGGCTGAAACCCTTGCTGGAGCGTGCATCGAGCGGGATTCCGCTCCCAAAACACAACCATGGCGTGATTTTTTGAGCGCCCGCCACGTCAAATAAAGCGAGCAGTCCCTGCGGGACTATCGCGCAGCGTTACACATCGCTCCAGAGTCGACCTGCGCTACACGAACGCGCTCAAGAGTCTACTTATGTCTAAAATCGCCATCTGACATGATTATATTTTCAATATAACATCAGCAATTTAATCCACCATGAAACCAAAATCGCCAAAAATCAAGAATTGAACATGAAAAACACTCCTTTTGTGTAATTTTATACAAAACAAATTTACTTTATACTATTTCACACAGCTGGACGACGATTTGTAGGACTAAATTCCAATTAGCAAAGCATAAATGTTTTTTTTGGCATGTTCCTGATCACCATTGGAAACATATGTTTCATAGTCCGTCGGAGGAAGCATGGTTCTGCACCTCAAGCAGCTTGGGCAGTCAGTCGCTGCACGTCTCGCAGTGATTGCTGTTGGCCCGCTCGTGGGCCTCGCGCTGACGGTTGGCGCGACCGTGCATACCGAGCGCCTCCGTCTTGCCAGCGATCAGGAATACAACGCGCAGCAGACCCGGATGGGCAAGATCGAGGCCTTCAACAGCCAGCTCGCCATCATCAGCTCGCAGGTCTCGGGCTTTCTGGAAACGCGCTCGACCGAGGTTGCAGCCTCCATCCGTCAGCGTCTTCAGGAAACGCACAAGACCGTTGCGGCCTTCAGCGACATCGAAGACGAGACGATCAAAACCTCGTGGCGCGGCCTCGCAAAGAGCCTGAACTACCTCCAGAACGCCATCAATGATCTTGATTTGAGGGTGGCCGAAATCGGCCGCTCCTCGCAGGAGGGGCTGACCTCCGAACTCGACAAGCGCACGGAACTGGCCCTCGCCCTGTTCGACGGCGCGGTGTCGATGGATGATCGCTTCCGTCCTCTCGCGTCGGCTTACACGGAGTTCCGCGGTGCCGAGCTGCGCTATCGCTGGCTTCGCGACCCCAAGCTGGAGAACCGTGTCGATTTCATGCGCACCGCGCTGATGACACGCATCCAGCGCGTGGACTTCGATCCTGATCAGGCGAAGTTCCTGAAGGATGCCGTTGAGAAGCAGGGCGAGATTTTCTCTGCGTGGAAGCAGGGCGTTCAGGAAGAGACTTTTTTGCGCAACACGGCGGTGGAATACGTGGGCGAGGCGCGCGAATGGGCGGCCAAGCTGCGGGATC
>JAIUNQ010000103.1 GCA_020161475.1 Pseudomonadota bacterium
GCCTTGCCATCCCCGAAGGTGTAAACCCATTTCGTCGTCATTTCAGGCCTCTTGAATTCGCGCAGGATGCGAAAGGTCAGAATTGGTGTCGCATCGCTCCGCATTTTGCAATGCGGAATCGGCATCCCTTCGCTCAAGGGTTGCCGGGAGACGCGCTTGGGCGATAGTGGAAGGAAGATGAACGCCAGCCGAACCTGCGCCCTGCTGCTGATGCTTTTGTTCGTGCTGGCGCGCGCGGGCACCGGCATGGCCGCAGAGGGGGACGCCACCGCCAGACCCGTGGTGCCCATGCTGCTGGACCCTGAACGGCGCATGGAGCGCAAGGAGTTGCCGCGGGGCACGACCCTGCGTTTCGTGACCGAGGAAGACTACCCGCCCTTCAACTATATCGGTCGCGATGGCCAGCTCGCAGGCTTCAATGTCGATCTCGCCCGCGCCATTTGCACGGAGCTCAGCGTCACCTGCACCATACAGTCTCGCCAGTGGAGCTTGCTGCTGCCCGCGCTCGACAAAGGAGAGGCCGATGCGGTGATCGCCTCCCACCGGATTACAGGCGAACTGCGCCGCGCCTATGAGGTCTCGCTGCCCACCTTCCGCTCGCCCGCCCGCTTTGCGGCTCGCCAAGCTGAGGCTGGCGCAGAGGCAACGCCTGCGGCCCTCAAAGGGAAATCCGTCGCCTTGATCGGGGGCTCGGCGCATGAGGCCTTCCTCAACACGCTCTTTCCGGGGCTCAAGCTGGTGCGTTTTGAAACCAGCAACGCCGCGCTTGGCGCGCTCAAAGCCGGCGAGGTTGATCTCGCGTTTGGCGATGGCATCGCGCTCGCCTTCTGGCTCAATGGTGCGCAGGCGGCCGGGTGCTGCGCCTTTCTGGGCGGTCCTTTCACGGAAAGCCGCTATTTCGGGGAGGGCGCGGGCATCGTCATGCGCGCCAATGCCGCCTCTTTGCGGCAGGCCATTGATTATGCCCTCTGGCGCATCAACCGCGAAGGACGCTACGGGCGGCTCTACCTCAAACATTTTCCGGTTTCGCCGTGGTAGTGCTGTCTTCGACATGATTGACGCGCTGCACAAGCGCCCGTAACCAAGTCCTCCGCCGTTTTTCTCCAAAAGCCACAGGGGCGCTCCCATGTCCGGCATCATCGCCACCCCAGAACTCCTCGCTTACGCGCAGGCCGCGCAGACCTCGAACGCCTGGCCGTTCGAGGAAGCCCGCAAGCTGATTGCGCGCCTTGAGCGAAAAGGTGGCTTTGAAGCCTCGGGCAAGAAGGAAGTGCTGTTCGAGACGGGCTATGGTCCCTCGGGCCTGCCGCATATCGGCACCTTCGGCGAGGTGGCCCGCACCTCCATGGTGCGCCGCGCCTTCATCACCCTGACCGAGGGCAAGATCCCGACGCGCCTCATCGCCTTCTCGGACGATATGGACGGGTTGCGCAAGGTGCCGACCAATGTGCCGAACCAGGCGCTGCTCGCCACGGCCCTGAACCAGCCGCTGACCAAGGTGCCCGACCCCTTCGGCACGCATGAGAGCTTCGGGCATCACAACAACGCGCGCCTGCGCGCTTTCCTGGATGCCTTTGGCTTTGATTATGAGTTCCGCTCCGCCACCGAATGCTACAAGCGCGGCGATTTCGACAAGACGCTGCTCCTGATGCTGGAGCGCTATGACGCCATCATGGCAATCATGCTGCCCTCCTTGCGTGAGGAGCGCGCGAGCACCTATTCCCCCTTCCTGCCGATCCATCCGAAGACGGGCGAGGTGATGCAGGTGCCGGTGGAAGAGCGCAATGTCGCGGCCGGCACCATTGTCTGGCGTGATCCGCAGAGCGGTGAGCGCTTTGAAACCCCCGTCACCGGTGGCCACGCCAAGCTGCAATGGAAGCCGGATTGGGCCATGCGCTGGGTCGCTCTCGGCATTGATTACGAAATGGCGGGCAAGGACTTGATCGACTCCGTCAAGCTCTCCGGTGAGATCGCCCGTGCGCTCGATGCCGAGCCGCCGGAGGGTTTCAACTATGAGCTCTTCCTCGACGAGAACGGGCAGAAAATCTCCAAGTCCAAGGGCAATGGCCTCACGATTGACGAGTGGCTGACCTACGCCTCGCCCGAGAGCCTTGCGCTCTACATGTTCCAGAAGCCGCGCGAAGCGAAGAAGCTCTATTTCGATGTCATCCCCCGCGCGGTCGATGAATATCTTTCTTTCCTCGATGCCTTCACCCGTCAGGACGAGAAGAACCGTCTGGGCAATCCCGTGTGGCATATCCATGCGGGGATGCCGCCGGCGCCGGAGAAGATGTCGGACGGCTCGTCCATCTCCTTCGCGCTGCTGCTCAACCTTGTCGCGGTTGCCAACGCGGAAGATCCCGCCGTGCTCTGGGGCTTCCTGCAGCGCTACGCGCCGGGCGCATCGCCGCAGGCACAGCCGCGGCTCGACAAGTTGGTCGGCTATGCAATTCGCTACTTCCGCGACTTTGTGAAACCGAAGAAGCAGTATCGCGCCCCCGATGAGGTCGAGCGTGAGGCCCTTGCAACGCTCGCCAGCCGCCTTGAGGCGCTGCCCGCGGATGCCTCTGCTGAAGCCGTACAGGAAGCGGTCTATGATGTCGCGCGCGCCGTGCCGCGCTATCAGGATCTGAAAGCCAAGGGGGCGACGCCGGAGCGTCCGGGCGTCTCCAATGCGTGGTTTGGCGCGTTGTATCAGGTGCTTCTGGGCGAAGAACGTGGCCCGCGCTTCGGCTCCTTTGCCGCCATCTATGGTCTGGCCAATACCGCGGCGCTCATCCGCGCTGCGCTCGATGGCAAGTTGATCGCGGATCACGAGGCCTTCCTCGCTGCGCGCGGTGCGTGAGCCTGAAGAACGATCGAAAAAAACAAAGCCCGGCAAAATGCCGGGCTTTTTCATGTCAGGGCCATCAGGACGCAATGACCGTTACTGGCTTGCCCAGATGATCCGGTAAACCGCCTTGAGGCTGTCGGTTGCCCGCGGGGGCAGGGACTCGCCGGTGAGCGTGGAGAGATGGACCTGAGCCGTGGTCTGGTGGCCCAGCACCGCGAGGATTGAAGGGCCCTCCTTGTCCAGCACCAGCACGCGGTCTCCCCGGCGCGTCTCCGCCTCCGGCGCCACAATCACGATGGCCCCGTCACGGAAGGTGGGAAGGTAATCGTTGCCGCGCACTTCGAGCGCGAAAACCTGACGCTCCTCGGGCGAGGGGAAGGGCAACTGGTCCCAGGCCTGAAGGCTGGGCCGACCATTGCGGTCGAACGCATCGCGCAACGAGGCGTCGAGCGTATGGAACGGAATCCGGCGAACAGACGGCTCTCCCTGCACGATCAGGTGCAGGAAGTCGTCGATGCTGGTATCGGTCGCGGCCAGAACCTTGGCGATCGACTCGGTCGACGGCCAGCGTAATTGACCCGTGGCATTCTTGCGCTTCGAGCGGTTGAACGTCGTGGGATCGAGGCCCGCACGCTTCGCCAGACTTGAAGGGGATAACCCCTCACGTTCGGCCAATGCATCGAGAGCGGCCCAGATCTGGGAATGAGTGAGCATGAAACGCCAACAGCCTGATTTAGAAGTGTTTCCGCACTAGCAACTTTGCCAAGCGGTCGCAATTTGCGGAAAATACTGAGAAAAATGCGGATAACGACTCTGCATATTTTCCCACAACCTGTTTTTGGAGCCCCCCACATGCGCCTTCTGTACAAGCTGCTGACCCCTAATGAGTGGGAACAACTCCTGCGTGAGGGCCATTTTGCCGGTGCAGATGTGGATCTGCGCGATGGCTTTATTCATTTTTCGTACTCCGACCAGCTTCATGAGACGGCACGAAAGCATTTCGCGGGGCGGGGGAATCTTGTCCTCGCGGCGGTATCCCCGGCCGGGCTGGAGGAGCAACTTCGCGATGAAGTCTCTCGCGGAGGGATGCTCTTTCCGCATCTGTATGGAATGTTTTACACAGAAAATATCGTTTGGTCACAAAAAATTGTTCCGGATGACAACGGAATTCCCGTCATAGGTGTGGTGCCAGATAGCATCTAGCACGCCGATCCCTCAAAAAACCCGCTGCAAACTGGCTTGCTTTCAATGCAATGGGCATGGGCAAAAGCCATGGCTTGGGGTAAGTCGCCTTCCAGTTGAACCGACCGAAAGCCGCGCCCGCGCCGGAGCGGCGAGGATCTCTGCCATGTCCCTGTTGAACCTGCTCTCGCCGCTGCTGCAGCCGCTGGCCCGTCACATCGATCCGGAAACAGCGCATGATGGCGCCATTCGCGCGCTGGAGCATCTGCCTCTGCCCGCCCCCAAGCGCGATGATCCTCGTCTGGGTGTTTCGGCTTTCGGGCTGTCCTTTCCCAATCCGGTTGGCCTTGCCGCAGGTTTCGACAAGAACGCCCGCGTGCCGGATGCGCTCCTGCGTCTCGGTTTCGGCTTTGTCGAGGTGGGCGGTGTCACGCCCCAGCCCCAGCCCGGCAACGACAAGCCGCGCGTCTTCCGCCTCGCCGAGGATATGGCGGTCATCAACCGCTACGGTCTCAATTCCGAAGGCGTGGAGGCTGTGGCGGCGCGTCTTTCAGCGCGTCCGCGCAAGGGGATTCTCGGCATCAATCTGGGGGCGAACAAGCTCTCCGAGGATCGCATCGCCGATTATGTCACGCTGCTGGAGCGCCTCGGATCCTTTGCCGACTTCGTGACACTCAATATCTCGTCCCCCAACACGCCGGGCCTGCGCGATCTCCAGGGGCGGGCCTTTCTGGATGAGTTGCTCTCGCGTGTGCTCGAAGCGCGTGCCAGACTTGGGCTGACCACGCGGATCCTGCTCAAGATTGCCCCGGACATCGACGATCTTCAGCTTGACGACATTGTCGCGCTGGCCCGTCAGCACGCCATTGATGGCATGATCGTCTCCAACACGACGATTGCCCGGCCCCAGACGCTCAGGAGCGCGCACGCCGGGGAAACCGGTGGCCTGTCCGGCAAGCCGCTGTTCCGCCCCTCCACCATCGTGCTGGCCAAGACCTACCAGCGTGTGGAGGGTGCATTTCCGCTGATTGGTGTTGGCGGAATTGCAAGCGGTGAAGATGCCGTCGCCAAACTGGCTGCCGGCGCGAGCCTGCTGCAGCTGTATTCGGCGCTGGTCTATCGCGGCCCCGTCCTCATCGACGAGATCAAAACGGCAGTGCTGGCTGCCATGGCGCGCGAAGGAGTAACCAGCGTTTCAGCCCTCACGGGCCGCAACGCCGGCGTCTGGGCGGAGCTGGACGCCTGATCAGCCCGGAATTTCGAGCTTGGAGGCGGCGATCACTGCCTGCGTGCGGCTTTCCACGCCCAGTTTCAGCAAAATGGCGGAAACATGGGCCTTCACCGTCGCTTCGGAAACCGAGAGCTCATAGGCGATCTGCTTGTTGAGCAGCCCCTCGGAGAGCATCGTCAGCACGCGCATCTGCTGCGGCGTGAGGCTGGCAAGGCGCCGGACCAGATCATTGGTTTCCTTGTCGGCGTTTTCGCCCAGCGGAATATCCGGCGGTGTCCAGTGCTCGCCATTGAGAATCGCGCGCAGGGCATCGTTGATGGCTTCGATCGGCGTGGTCTTGGGGATATAGCCCGCTGCGCCGAATTCCATGCAGGTACGGATCGTCGCACCGTCCTCCACCCCAGAGATCACCACCACCGGGACCGCCGGATGCTGGGCACGCAGGAACGAAAGCCCCGAAAAACCGGAAACACCCGGCATTTTAAGGTCCAGAAGCACCAGATCGATGTCCTGGCCGGATGAAAGGGCAGAAGTCGCTTCCTCCAGCGTTCCTGCCTCGACAACCGTCAGATGGGTGAAAAGCCCATGCAAGGCTTGGCGAAGAGCCCCGCGAAAAAGGGGGTGGTCGTCTGCAATGACAATGGTGCCGCTGCCGCTTACCGGCGTCTTGTTGTTCATATGATCAAGCCTTGTTCGCGCGGCCTCTCCCGCCGTGCGCTGCGTATGGATTATCTTATAAAGCGGATGATGAACGTCTTTGCAGGCGCTTGGCAAGTGCATCGCGCGGGCAAGCTCAAAGCAGGCTCGCCTTTCCCCGGCAATCGGTTAAATGTCGGACATGCTTGCCCCGCTTGTTTTCGTGCTCGCCCTGTCGGGAATTCTGCTGCTCGTCGTCGGCGAGCGCATGGGCTTGTCCACCAGCCTGAGCGCTGAGGTCGCGTATGGAATGCTGGCTCTGGCGGTTGCCGCGCTCGGCATCGGCAGTGTCACCAGCCGCTTCGAACGTTTCGCGACGGGGGCACGCACGGGGCGGGAGCGCATCGGGCGGCTCTCGGCACGCGTGAGCGTGTTGATGGTGTTGGTGCTGGGCTTTGTGCCCGGCTTGGGGCAGCCCGTGGGCCTTTGGGGCGGCTTTATCCTTGGCTTTCTTCTGGCGCATCTCGGGCAGGGAGCCTCGGAAGCCGGCATGCTGGCGCGCATGGCACGCCTTCTCGCTGCGCTTGCCATGGGGTTGTTGCTCCTCGCTGTATTGCCGAGCCTGTGGGATGCTCTCGCCCGCTTGACGGCCTTGCCCCTGCCCAGCGTCAAGCTGCTGATGGTGGTTCTGGCGGCGCTCGTCCTGCTGCCGGGGGGAGCCATCGGGGTGGGGCATGTCCAGCGGGTGATGCTCGCGCTGGTGCTGGCCCTTGCCCTGTTGCCGCTGCTGGCCCTGTTGGGCCTTTCTGCCGTTGAACGCGGCGATCCGTTGCTCCTTGAAAGTGCGATGCTGCTCACCCGGCCTTCCGTGCCTGCTGCGGTCGCCCTCAAAGCTGTGCCGCCGGGCGCATTCATGGGGATGGCCGCAGGGCTGGCCGCGCGCGGGCATGCCGAGATGCGGCTTGTGCCCGCACTGGGCGGCCTCTTCATCGGCCTTCTGCTCACCGGCCTTCTCGTCGGGGTCCATGCCCTCGCGCAGGATTGGTTGGCGCGCATCATCGGCACGCGCATTCTTGCCGTAGCTCCCCAGCAATGGCCCGCCTTTGTCTTCGATGACGAAATCCGCGGCTGGCTCCGCGCCTGCGGCCAAAGCGTGCAGGATCCGGCGGCGGCCGCGCGCGCCTGCGGCACGCCCACTGCGGCCATGGCGTTGAAGGAGCAGGATGTCAGCTTCATGCCCTCTCTCGCTTCTGCCGCGCTGGCGCGTGCTGCCGGATTGCCGCTCACTCTGGGGAACCTGTGGTTGTTGATGCCGGCACTGCTCGGTTTTGCCGGGCTGCTCAGCCTTCTCAAGGCGATCGCGCTTGCCCTTTCCGAGGCTTTCCTGTTTCGCACCCTCAATCCTTCGGGGCTGCGTTCGTGGCGCCTCGCCATGGCCCGGCTGATGGCGCTGGTCGTGATCGGCGGCGCCATGGGCTGGGCGATGACGGTGCTCTATCCGGTTGAGCCGGTCATCGGCGTCGCGGTCGGTCTCGCGCTGGCGGGCTGGGGCTGGGCGCGTTTCCAGCCGGCTAGGCAAACACCATGACGGGCCTCTGGAGCGCCGCCACCAGCGGTGATCTCATCGCCGATCGACGGTACGCCTGGGGGGATGCCGCCCTCACGGACGGCGATTTCATCGCCGCGCGCGATCTCTTCGAGCAGACCGTGGAGCAGGCACCGCACTGGCCCCCGGCGTATTACGCGCTCGGCAAGGCCTGCCTTGAAGCCGGTGACGATGCCGCCGCCCGCAAGGCGCTGGAGCAGGTGCTGGCGTTGGATGAGGCGGATCGGCTAGGCGCGGGGCTGCTGCTGGCACGCCTCGAGGGGCAGGCCAGCCGCGCAGCCATGCCGGATTCCTTCGTCGCAGCGCTTTTCGACGAATATGCCCCGCGCTTTGATGCGCATCTGGTCGAAAACCTCGGTTATCGCGCCCCCCGCCTCATCGCGGAGCTGCTGGCGTCTCATCCCGCGCACGCGCCCTCCATCATCTATGATCTGGGCTGTGGAACCGGCCTGATGGCACAGGCCATGCCCGGCCCGGCGCAATGGTTCGGCGTTGATCTTTCCCCCGCGATGCTGGCGGAAGCGGAAAAGACCGGGCGCTATGCCGCGCTTGAGGCAGCGGAGCTTCACGCATGGCTTCTGGCCCGCGCACCTGTCTCCGCGGATCTGGTGCTGGCGGCCGATGTCTTCTGCTATGTGCCGGAGCTGGAGCCTGTTTTTGCGCAGGTCGCGCGCGTGCTCACCCCCGGCGGGCGCTTCGCTTTCTCCATCCAGACACATGAGGGAGAGGGCGTGGTGATCGGCGCGGATATGCGCGTGCACCATGCACCGGGCCTGATGCGCGCCATGGCCGCGCGCCACGGTTTGGCCGTGCTGGCCGAGGAGCAGGCCTCGACGCGAAGGGATCGCGGTATGGATGTCCCCGGCGCGCTTTATCTCATGGCCAAGGCGGCGGTCTAATCGCGCCGGAAGACGAGATTGGCGAGATACCCCAGCGAAATCGCGATCAGCACGGCGAAAAACCCGTACCACATCGGCTCATAGCGAGCGGAAGACGAGACGAAGGCGTCAAAACCCGCCTTGCGCACCACAAAGCCGGCCTGAGCGCTTTTCAGCTCCACCCCGCCGGCCAGCAGCGTGAGGTTGACGACATAAAGACCGGGCGGTGCCTTGGCAGGCAGGCGCACATGCGCGGAAAAGAGATTGGGGCGGATAAAATCGATGCCTTTTTCGTTCACGCTCAGGGCATCGTCGCGGGCGCGAAGGCGCAGCAGGGCCGCCCGGAAATCGTGTTCCTCGGCCTCCTCCTTCCCCGGCGGGATCGGCGGCAGGTAATATTCCAGCCCCAGCTTCAGCCGCGCTCGAAGGGTCTC
>JAIUNQ010000104.1 GCA_020161475.1 Pseudomonadota bacterium
CGCTCCCCGGCGCTGATCCGGCTCGCGGAAACGGAGGTGCCGTAGGTCTCAACCGCCGCAATGGCGGCCGCCTGAATCTCGGGGTGACCATTGAGGCCGAGATAATCGTAGGAGGCGAAGTTGAGAACCGCATGACCCTCGATCCGCGCATGGGTGCCGGAGCGCCCCTCATGCTCGCGGTAATAGGGCACCACGAGCCCGGTCATCTTGGCGTAATCGCGCTGGAGCTTGATCTTCTGCATTTCCGGCAGAGATTCAAACGAAGTGTCATAGCGGCGCGCCGCAGGATCGAGGCGCGCCTCGGCAGCAGCCGGAGCGCCGCGCATGGCGGCGAGCAACTTGTCGAGATCGCCGCTCATTCAGCAGCCCTGCCACCGGATTTGAGCGCGCTCACGGCCTCGTCCGGCAGCGCCTCGATCTTGTGCTGACTGGCCAGTGCCGAGACGAGATCCGGCTGGCCCGCGTCCTGACGCTCCCCGCCGAGCGCGTTGAGAATCATGCCGGCAAGATCCGCCAGTTTGCGATCCCCCGCGCCGACCATGGGCACATCGGTACCCGCGAGGCGCTCGATCGCAAGCTGAAGTTCCAGCGCCATCAAGGAATCGAGGCCAAGCTCCGCCAGCGGGCGCGCAGTGTCGATCTGCTCTTCGGGCATACGCAGGATATGCGAAATCTCGCGCTTGAGGGCCTGAACGATGAGCGCAATGGCTTCCGCCTGCGATTTGCCCTCGATCGCCGAGAGAAGATCGCCGCCCTCCGCGCCGCCTTCATCACGCCGCGCAAGACCCAGATCCGCAAAGGCGGGGCTGTTGATAAGCCGCAGCTTCTCCGCCGCCGCGCCCGGCGCGATGTTGGTGTAAAACTGCATGGCGGGAATGGTGTTGCCCAGCACCAGCAGGCGGCCCAGATGCGCCAGCGATTCTGAAGACGAAATCCCGATCACACCCGTGGTGCGCTTGAGGCGACGCCCCAGCTGCTTGTCACGCGCGATGATGCCGACATCCGAAATCGCGCCCCAGCCAATCGCCAGCGCGGGTTTGCCGCGCGCACGCCGCGCCCGCGCAAAGCCCTCGAACCAGGAGTTGGCCGCGACATAAGCGCCCTGTCCGGGGCTGCCGATGACCGTGGTGGCCGAGGAATAGACCACGAAGAAATCGAGCGGCTGATCCTCCAGCGCGGCATCAAGGTTGATGGCGCCGTCGATCTTGGTCGAGAGCGAGGCACGCAGCCGCTGCGGATCAAGGCCCGTGATCATGCCGTCGTCCAGCAGCACCGCCGCATGGATAACCCCGCGCACCGGGCCATGCTCGCGCGCAATCCGCTCCACCAGCGCGGCCACCGCAGCGCGATCGGTTACATCCAGCGCGGCGATTTCAACCTTGGTGCCGCCGGCACGCAGAGCCGCAAGGGCGTCTTCCAGGCCATCCTCGATCTTGCCGCGGCGCGAGGCCAGCACCAGCGTGCCGGCGCCCTTGGCCGCGAGCCAGCGCGCGGTGGCAAAGCCGAGGCCACCCGCACCGCCGATGACGAGATAGGTGCCGTCTTTGCGGGCCGCAAAACCAAGCTTGGTCGCATCCGGCACGGCGCGGCGCGCAGGGCGGATCACGATCTTGCCGATATGCTCGGAAGCCTGCATCAGGCGGAAGGCTGTGCCGATTTCATGCGCTTCGAACACGCGATGCGGCAGCGGCTTCAGCTCGCCGGAAGCGAAGAGCGCCGACATTTCCGCCATCATCGCTTCGACATAAGCGCGGTCATGCGCGAGCAACTCGTCGAGATCGACGCCGAAATAGGCGATATTGCGCACAAAGGGGCGCAGGCCGAGGCGGGTGTTGTCGAGATAGTCGCGCTTGCCCAGTTCCACGAAGCGCCCGAAGGGTTTCACCAGCTTGAAGCTGGCTTCCATCGCAGCTCCGGCCAGCGAGTTGAGCACGACATCCACCCCGCCCAGCTCGGTGCGGATGGCTTCCGCAAAGCGGTTCTGGCGGGAATCGTAGGTCTTGGTCGCACCCGTGGCCTGCGCCAAGGCGCGGCGCGCTGGCGAGGAGGCGGTGGCGATGACCTGCGCGCCGGCCCGCTTGGCGATCTGGATCGCGGCAAGGCCGACACCGCCCGCACCGCCGTGGATCAGCACGCTTTCGCCGCGCGAGAGCGCCGCGCGCTTGAGTAGGGCGAACCAAGCCGTCGCAAAAGCGACCGGAATGGTCGCCGCAGCCTCAAGCGAAACACCTTGCGGCACCTTGAAGAAGTGCCACGCCGGGGCCGTGAGGTGCGAGGCGAAGGTGTTGGCAGCAAAACCCATCACGCCGTCACCCACCGAAAGGTTGGTGACACCGGGACCGACGCGCGTGACAACGCCCGAGCATTCAAAACCCAGCGCAGCGGCGGTGAGGCCCGCGCCCAGCAGGTCATCATCGAGAATGCCGAGGCCGACGAGCAGATCGCGGTAGTTGAGGCCGACAGCGGCCACCTCGATCTCGATCTCCTCGAAGCCCGGCGCCGCGCGCAGGGCTTCCACCCAATCGAAACTGTCGAGACGGCCCGGCTGCTCGAAGCGCAGCACCGCGCGCTTGTCCTCAGCCAGCGCGCCACGCTCGAAGAGGCCGCGCCGCATACGCAGCGCTTCCAGCCCGCGCGGGGTGAGCGCGATTTCCAGCTCTTCGCCCGAAAGCGCCAGCGCCTGCGCGAGAAGGCCGGGCAGCGCATCGTCCGACAGCGTGCTCTCGGCATCGATCAGGCGCA
Source organism: Pseudomonadota bacterium (assembly GCA_020161475.1). Taxonomy (GTDB): domain Bacteria; phylum Pseudomonadota; class Alphaproteobacteria; order Rhizobiales; family Beijerinckiaceae; genus Rhabdaerophilum. The sequence continues at coordinate 2,743 of JAIUNQ010000104.1, forward strand.
GGTCCACACCGGGGAATTCGTTGATCGCCACGCGCACGAAGCCCCAGAGGCCCGCCGCCACAGGGCAGGGGGCGGGCGCGGCTTCCAGCGCGCCGCGCGTGAAAACGCTCACGCGCGCCTTGGAGCCTGCCGCTTCCAGCGTCTCACAGATGGTTTTAAGCGCTTCGACCTGCCGGGCCACCGCTTCACGCGGCTCGCCCTGCGCATCGATGGCGACAACGAGATGGGACGGGGCATCCGGCGCACCGAGAGCTTCTGCTGCCGTTGCCGCCTTCACGCGCTGGCGCGCCGCATCCGCCACGGCTTGCGCCAACGGGCCATCGCCGCACAGGATAAAATCATCGGCCAAGGATACATGCTCGGCGCCCGGCAAGGTGGCGCTCAGCAGCGCACCCAGACCATCGCCGCTGGCTTCGGCCTGCACAGCAGAAGCGCCAAGCGCCTCAAGACGCGCGCGGGCGGCGGTTTGCGCCGGGATGCGGTCAAGCCCCGCGTCCTGCGCGCCGACCGGCTCCAGCCAGCCCGCATGAACACCGAGAATGAAGTCGAGCGTCGCATCGGCCCCCGGCACGGCCAGCAGCACCGGCGCACCGGCCCGCACCAGCTTGGCGAGCGTGGGCGAAAGCGAAGCCGCACCATCCTGCCGCGTGCCCGCAACACCCACCAGCATGTCGTAGGGCATGGGGCTTGCGAGGCGGCTTTCGTCCTCGACATCGAGGAATTCGACACTCTGCGGGAAGCGCGACATGGCGCGCGCATTGTCGATGTCGCGGCGGTTGGCGGCGGCGAGCGCCAGCTCGATCACACCGGCCTCGATCAACGGGCCGAGCGCATGCACCACGCCCGCATGCCACGGCGCGGGTGAGAGAACGCGCAGCACACGCTTCGACAGGATGGCCGCCTTCGCGACCTTCTCGCGCAGGGCTTGGAGCACCGGCGCGGTGAGCACGCCGGATGTCTCGATTTCCGCAACGAGTGCGGGCGAGGGCGTCAGCGGTTTGCCTTCGCGCACCACGCTTTCCACCTGCGTCAGGCTCTGGGCGGCAAGGCGCGCTTCGAGAACGGCATCGGGGAAGCTGGAGAGAAGCGTGGAAAGAATCGCTTCCGGCGCAGGCAGCGGGCAGATTGGCGCAAGCTGACCCTGCGTGATCAGGTTGAAGCCCTCCAGCACCACGCGCGCGGATTCCAGCAGCAGCTTCGAGGAGCCTGGCACAGCACCGGAAGCCGCCAGCGCCGCCGGGTCGAACACGCCGTCTTTCGCATGGGCCAGCGCGAGGCGATGCGCGAGAGACACGGCAAAGGCGCGCATCACCAGCCAGGCCGGGGAAACCTCGGGCGAGGCTTGAGCTTCACACGGCACAAGCGCGGCAGGCGCGGCGACGAACGGCAGCCGTTCGATGTGGAAGGTGCGATCCGCCACCGTGGCGCGCGCCAGCATCAGCGCCTGCAGCACGGCAGCCTCGACAGAGGCAATCAGCCCGCCTTCGGCATCCAGCAGCGAAATCGCAACCGTCTTGAAGCGGTCGGTTTCATGCGTCAGCAGCGTGATGGTGCGCGCCACCGTGACACCATGGCGGAACACCTCGATGCGGCGGAAACGCACCGGCAGATGGGCCTTCTTCTCGCCTTCCTTCTGCGGGCGCGAGATGAAAAGGCCATGGAAGGCGGCATCGAGCGAGCAGGGGCTGATAACCTGCATATCCGCATGGGCACCAAGGCCTGAGGGCTGCGGCGCGGCAAGGTGCGAATCCGTCGTCACCTCATCGCGGGAGCTTGTGGTGACCAGCGCGAAATGCGGGCCGTATTCGAGGCCCGCCGCAACGGCTTCGGCGTAAACCTGATCACGCGTATCGTGGATCGTGCGGGCGGGGACCGGCGGGGCCAGCACCGCGCCGGGGCCGCGCGTGGCGCGTGCCACGGTGCCGCGGGCGTGCAGCACCCAGTCCTGCGTCGAGAAGCGGCGGCGCGACCAGATCTCGATGACGCCGGTGGCTTCCGCATAGCGGGTCGAAACCTCGCGCGTTTCATCTTCCGCAATCGCCAGCGCACGGGTTATGTCGAACTCGGGCAGTTCCAGCGGCACTTCGCCGAAGAGGTCGCGGCCGGCAGAGAGCGCCATCTCGATCAGGCCCGCTGCGGGCACGATCACGCCGCCATCAACGCGGTGATCATCAAGATAAGGCACCAGCACCGGGTCGATCAGGTTACGCCATTCGGGCGAACCATCCGCCATGCGTGCGCCCAGCAGCGGGTGGCGCTTGGCGGCGCTGCTCATGCGGCCATAGGCATTGAAGGCTTCCGCCGTGTCCGGCAGGTAGAAATTCTGGCGCTGGAACGGATAGCCCGGCAGATGAACCAGCCGCTGCGGGCGGGGGCCAAAAGCTGCGGTGCGATCAAAGGCCGCGCCATGGGCCACGAGGCGTGCGATCAGCAGGGCAACCGGGTCCTGCTCGTCTTTCTGGCTGAGCGAAGGCAGCACGGCAGCTTCCACGCCCGCTTCGCGCAGGCTCTCGGCGACAGGGCCGGTCAGGATCGCGCGGGCGCTCAGCTCCACGAAAATGCGCCCGGCACCCGAGGCGCTCGAGAGCGCCTCGCGGAAGCGCACGCGCTCACGCACATTGCGCCACCAATAGCGCCCATCCAGCGCAGCGCCGGGGATCGCTTCGCCTGTGACGGTCGAGTAGAACGCCACGCGCCCCGCCTGCGGTGCCACGAAGCTCAGGGCTTCCAGCATCTCGCCTTCCAGCGGCGCGAGCGCCGCCGAATGGAAGGGATAGTCGATATCGAGCGGCACCGTGGCAAGGCGCGCGCTGCGGCAATGCTTGGCAAAGGCTTTGAGCGCCTCGGCGGGGCCGGAAACCGTGGTGGAAGTGACGCTGTTGGTGGCGGCAATTTCAATGGCGGTATCGCCAAAGGTGGCGAGCTGCGCGGCAACCTTGTCAGCATCGGCGGCGACGACCATCATGCGGCCAAGGCCGCGCGCGCTCTCCTGATGCTTGGAGCGGAAATAGATCAGCTTGGTGGCCTGCTCGCGGCTCAGCGCGCCGCAGGCTTCCGCCGCCGCCACTTCACCCACCGAATGCCCCAGCACGCCAGAGGGCTGGATGCCGGCATGGCGCAGGCAGCCCGCCAGCGCGGACTGGATCGCATAGATCATGGGCTGGGCGATCAAGGTGCTGGAGAGCTGCTCGCTGGTCAGCTTGTCGTTGAGCCCCTGCAGGGCATCGGCAATCGACCAGCCCGAGAGCGGGGCGAAGTAATGGTCGATTTCCGCAATCTCGGACCGGAACATGGCATTGGCGGCATAGGCGGCGCAGCCCATCTCCGGGAATTGCGCGCCATTGCCGGAAAACACGAAAACAACGTCAGCGTCCTCCGCCGGCGCAACGCCGGTGGCATGGCCGGGCGAGCCTTCCTGCCCCTCGACGAAGGCGCGTAGCGTGGCCGCTTCCCCATCCTGCACAGGCAGAACAATGCGATGGCGCAGTACTTCACGTCCGTGACCAAGCGCCGCCGCCGCCTCCCGTGCGGAAACACCGCCATCGAGCGTATCGGCCAAGGCCTTCGCTTCCTCGATCAGGGCAGGTCGATCCGCCGCCGACAGCAGCAGCAGCTTGGCTTCCGGCGTGATGTGACGGTCGCTCGTGGGGGAGGGCGCCCGCAGGATCACATGCGCGTTGGTGCCGCCGAATCCATAGTTGCAGATGCCGGCATGGCGCGGACCGTTCGGGTCCAGCGGGCGCATGGCCGCATTGGGCGCAAGGTTGAGCGCGGCAAAGTCAATCGTGTCCGAAGGTTCGTCGAGGAACAGCGAGCGCGGCAGGCGCCCGTTTTCCAGCGAGAGCATGGACTTGAGCAGGCCTGCCAGACCGGAGGCGGCTTCCAGATGCCCGATGTTCGACTTGACCGAGCCGATGGGGAGCGGCGTATCGCGTTTGACGCCGAGCGCGGTGCCGATGGCGCGCGCCTCGATGGGATCACCGACCTTGGTGCCGGTGCCATGCGCCTCGACGAAGGCGAGTTCCTGCGGAGAAATCCCCGCCCGGCCATACACATCTTCGATCAGCGAGGACTGCCCCTCGAAGGAAGGAAGCGAGATGCCGCTCGTGCGGCCATCGGAGTTGACGGCTGTGGCCACGACGATGGAGCGGATATGCTCGCCGCGCGCCTGCGCGGCTTCCTCGCGCCGCAACACCAACGCCACGCCGCCTTCGGAGCGCACGTAACCGTCGGCTTTGGCGGAGAAGGGCCGCGAAAGCCCCGTCGGCGAGAGCATGCGCGCCTGGGAAAAGCCGATGAAGGGCGCGGGGGAGAGGCAGAGATTGACGCCGCCCACCACCGCCAGATCGATCTCGCCGCGCTCCAGCGCATTCACCGCCTGATCGAGCGCGACGAAGGAGGAGGAGCAGGCGGAATCCAGCGTGAAGCTCGGCCCATGAAAATCGAACACATAGGAAATGCGGTTCGACAGGATGGAGAGCGAGTTGCCGGTCATGAAATGGCTTTCCATGACCGCCGGATCGTGTGACGCCCCGCTCTGGTAATCGACCATCGAGGCGCCGACATAAACGCCGACACGCTCGTTCTTCAGCGAGGAGGGGGCGATGCCCGCATCCTCAAACGCGGACCAGACCACTTCCAGCATCAGGCGCTGTTGGGGGTCCATCTGCTGGGCTTCGCGCGGGGAGATGCCGAAGGGCGCGGGATCGAAGGCGAGCGGATCATCAAGATAACCGCCCGCGAAGGTATAGGCAAAGCCGGGTTCCGGTTCGCCGGGGCGCAGGAATCGCTCCACGCTCCAGCGGTGCTCCGGGCGGGGACGAACGGTGTTGCGGCCCTCCTCGAGCAGGGCCCAGAATTCACGAAGCGACCCGACGCCGGGAAGGCGGCATGCAGCCCCGATGATGGCAGCGCCGCTGCCCTGTTGCCCGTTCTTACGCGTCAAGTCTGCAACCGCCTCTTGCCGTCGCCCGAAGGATCGCCGTGGGCGGGATCACAAACGGGCAGAGTATTCCATTATCCAAAGGGTGGTTTTCAATTTTACAGTCAGCCTGTCAACCACCGTTAAGGAATTTTGCTGCACTGCAACCGACGTAGCAACAGGCCAGACCAGCCTGCTGGTCAGTCCTTGTAGTCATGCCATTGATCTTTGCGATCACGCAGCCTGTATCCGTTGTCAGTCTCGACGAGGTTCGATGAACCGATGCTGACTTTACCGTGCCCACCAGGAAGATCGAGAACATAATCCGGAATAGCATGTCCGGAGAGCTGTCCGCGCAGGGCGCCGTGCAGGGCTTGTCCATCTGCTATACTCAGCCGGAAATGCCCTGTGCCGGGCGCAAGATCGGGATGATGCAGATATGCTGGCGTGATTCGATGGGCCGCCATGGTGCGGAACAGCCCCTTGAGCGTATCCACCGTATCATTCACGCCTTTGAGCAGCACGCTTTGCCCGAGCAGCGCAATGCCGCCATCGGCGAGCCGCGCGAGCGCCTCGGCGGCTTCCGTAGAAAATTCCCGCGCGTGATTGGCGTGCACCGAGACGTAATTGGCCTTGCCCGCAAAGCGCAGCGCCTTGACCAACGCCGGCGTGATCCGCTCCGGCGCCACTACGGGCACCCGGCTGTGCCAGCGCACCAGCTTGATATGCGAAAGCGCAGCCAGACGCTGCCCCAGCGCAGCAATCCGCCGCGCCGAAAGCATCAGCGGATCGCCCCCCGTGAAGATGACCTCGAAAATTTCCTGATGCGCGGCCAGATACGCAAAAATCGCGTCGAGCTGCGCCTCGGAGAGATTGCCGTTGCCCTTGGGGCCGACCATCTCGCGCCGGAAACAGAAACGGCAATATACGGGGCAGGTATGCGTGAGCTTGATCAGCACCCGGTCCGGATAGCGATGGACAAGGCCGGGCAGGGGCGAATGCGGATGATCGCCGATCGGGTCGGCGCTTTCATGGGGCTGGCTGTCCAGTTCTTCTAAACGGGGCAGGAACTGGCGCGCGATGGCATCGTCCTGATGGGCAATCTGCGCCCGCATCGCCGG
>JAIUNQ010000105.1 GCA_020161475.1 Pseudomonadota bacterium
CTTACGCGATCTACGAGATCGGGATGAGCGCCTCTTTCGAAATCCTGCCGCTGACCGCCATGGTGCGCCCGGAGATCGCCATCGTCTCCACGGTGGAGCCGGTGCATCTGGCGCAGTTTCCTTCGGTTGATGCCATTGCGGATGCCAAGGGCGAAATCTTCTCCGGGCTGGAGCCGGGTGGTGTCGCCCTCATCAACGCCGACAACCCCTATGCCGCGCGCCTGAAGCTGCACGCCGGGGCGAGCCGCGCGGGCCGCATCGTCACTTTCGGGGCGGCGGAGGGGGCGGATATCCGCCTCATCGACATCAAGCTCGATCCGGATTTTTCGCTTGTCGAGGCTGATGTCTTCGGCCAGCGCGTGGCTTACCGGATCGGGGCAGCGGGGCGGCATTTCGCCATGAATTCGCTCGCGGTGCTGGGCGCAGCGAAGTTGGCGGGGGCGGATTTGGCGCTGTCCGCGCTGGCGCTGGCGGAATTCGGCTATGTGGAAGGGCGCGGGCAGCGTCTTCAGCTCGCCATTCAGGACAAGAGCTTCACGCTGATTGACGAGAGCTACAACGCCAACCCCTCCTCCATGCGCGCGGCGCTGGCGGTGACGGGGTCCATCCCGCGTGGCTCGCGCGGGCGGCGCATCGCGGTGCTGGGCGATATGCTGGAGCTGGGGCCGCAGTCTGCGCAGCTTCACGCCGGTTTGAGCGGCGCGATTCTTGAACACGATATCGACCTCGTTTATGCGGCGGGCGAGATGATGCGCCATCTGTTCCAGACCCTGCCTGCCGAGCGGCGCGGGGCCTATGCGGAAGACGCCGATACGCTCGCCCCGCTGGTGGCGGCGGCGGTGGCCCCCGGCGATGTCGTGGTGATCAAGGGGTCGAACGGTTCGCGCACGGGGCGGATCGTTTCGGCACTGAAGGCGCGTTTTCCTGCCCGGGCGGCAGAAGCAGAAGGCTGACGGAGACAAACGCCAGATGTTCTATTTTCTCTCGGAGCTTTCGTCCTCCTTCGGACCGCTCAACGTGTTCCGCTATATCACCTTCCGCGCTGGCGGCGCGACGGTGACGGCGCTGTTCTTCGTGCTGTTGTTCGGTCCCATGATCATCGACAAGCTGCGCGTGAAGCAGGGCAAGGGGCAGCCGATCCGTGAGGATGGGCCGGAATCGCACCTGCTCAAGCGCGGCACCCCCACCATGGGCGGGCTGATGATTCTGGCCGGGTTGCTGGTCTCCTCGCTGCTCTGGGCGAACCTCAACAACGCCTTCGTGCTCTCGGTGCTCTTCGTCACGCTCGGCTTCGGGGCCATCGGCTTTTACGACGATTATCTCAAGGTCACAAAGCAGTCGCACAAGGGCTTCTCCTCCAAGGCGCGCCTTGCGCTTGAAGCCGTGATCGCGGGCATCGGCTGCTATGTCATCTCGCGCTATTTTCCGACCGCGCTGCAAGGCTCGGTGGCGGTGCCGCTGTTCAAGGATCTGATGATCAACCTCGGCGGGTTCTTCGTCATTTTCGCGGTGTTCGTGGTCATCGCCTTCGGCAATGCCGTGAACCTGACCGATGGTCTCGATGGCCTCGCGATTGTGCCGGTGATGATTGCGGCGGGCACGCTCGGCTTTATCGCCTACCTCTCGGGCAACGCCATTTTCGCCAATTACCTCCAGATTCACTTCGTGCCCGGCACGGGCGAGCTCGCGGTCATCCTCGGCGCGGTGATCGGGGCGGGCCTCGGCTTTTTGTGGTTCAACGCGCCGCCTGCGCAGATTTTCATGGGCGATACCGGTTCGCTCGCGCTGGGGGGGCTGCTCGGCACTGTGTCTGTGGCGACCAAGCATGAGTTCGTCTTCGCCATCATCGGCGGGTTGTTCGTGCTCGAAGCCATGAGCGTGGTCATTCAGGTGGCGTCCTTCAAGCTCACGGGAAAACGCGTGTTCCGCATGGCGCCCATCCACCATCACTTCGAGAAGAAGGGCTGGAAAGAGCCGCAGGTGGTGATCCGCTTCTGGATTATTGCTGTGATATTAGCTTTGATTGGACTTGCCACATTGAAGCTCCGTTAAATCGCTGAAGGCGGGCTGCGACAGGCGATGTCCTGCGCGCCGGTGCTCACATACTCAAATGTATGCTCCGCTCCGGTGCTCGAACCTCACCCGTCTCGCCACGCCTTGATCGATTTTCCTCCCGGCTCCCACGGTTAGGTTTGCGTGCGCGCCGCGCTTGGATTACCTCCGCCCTGACATTTCAAGTTCAGGAGCGGCACCATGACCCCTGTTGAAACCTTTAGCGGTAAAACCGTCGCCCTGTTCGGCCTGGGCGGGTCGGGGATGGCAACAGCGGAAGCGCTGCGCGCGGGCGGCTGCACCCCCATCGTGTGGGATGATGGCGCTGTTGCGGTCGAAAAAGCCCGCGCGGCGGGTTTTGCGGCCGAGGATCTGCGCAGCATCGACTGGAGCAAGGTTTCCGCGCTGATCCTTTCGCCCGGTGTGCCGCTCACGCATCCCAAGCCGCATTGGAGCGTGGATCTCGCCAAAGCGGCGGGCGTCGAGGTGATTGGCGATGTCGAGCTGTTCTGCCGCGAGCGCAAGGCCCGTGCGCCCCATGCGCCTTTCATCGCCATTACCGGCACCAACGGCAAATCCACCACGACGGCGCTGATCGCGCATATCCTCAAGAGCGCGGGGCACGATGTGCAGCTCGGTGGGAATATCGGCACGCCGATCCTGAAGCTGGAGGTGCCTGCAGGCTCATTCCCCGAAAAAGTGGCTTCCGGTTTTTCGAAAGAGGGAATGAGTGAGGAAAAGCTCCGCTACCACGTGATCGAGCTGTCCAGCTACCAGATCGACCTGTCCCCCTCGCTCAGCCCCAGCATCGGCATTCTGCTCAATCTCTCGCCCGATCATATCGATCGCCACGGCACGATGGAGCATTATGCTTCGGTCAAGGAGCGCCTGATTGCGGCCTCTGACACGGTCGTGATCGGGGTGGATGACACCTTCTGCGAGGCGATTGCGCTGAGGCGCTCTCATGCGGGCGGGGCGATGGTGTCGGTGTCGATCAAGGCGGAGCGCCCCGGTGCGATCCATGCCGTGGGGCGCGAGATTTTCGCCTGCGGTTCCCACCGTCGCAAGCTGGCCGACCTTGAGGGAATCGGTTCCTTGCGCGGGGATCACAACGCGCAGAACGCGGCGGTAGCCGTGGCCGTGGCGCTGCGCTGCGGGTTGAACGAGGCGCAGATTCAGGCGGGGCTGAACTCGTTCCCCGGCCTTGCGCATCGCATGGAGGAAATCGGGCGGGTGGGCCGCGCGCTGGTTGTGAATGATTCGAAGGCGACCAATGCCGATTCGACGGAAAAGGCGCTGACCTCGTTCCCGGAAGGCATTTTCTGGATCGCGGGCGGCAAACCCAAGGAGGGCGGCATTGGAGCCCTCGCCCCCCATTTCGGGCGGATCGAGAAGGCGTATCTCATCGGCGAGGCCGCGCCTGCCTTCGCTAAAACGCTGGAGGGTAAGGTGCCCTATACGCTCTCCGGCACGCTGGAAGTGGCGCTGAGCCAAGCGGCGGGAGATGCTGCAAACGCGAAATCTTCGGCGCCGGTAATCCTTCTTTCACCATCTTGCGCGTCATTTGATCAGTTCCCGAATTTCGAAGTTCGCGGGGATACATTCCGCGCGCTCGCGAAAGCACTGCCGGGATTTGTTGCACGCTGAAGGGGCCGCAGCCCCTGATAAGAGGGCCCCATGGTCACACGCGCAGAACGCACGGCTTTCGGCGAATGGTGGTGGACCATCGACCGCTGGCTGATGTCCGCCTTTCTGGTGCTGATGGTCTCCGGCTTCCTGTTCGGGCTGGCGGCCTATCCGCCGGTGGCCAACAAGCTCGGTCTCTCCACCTTCCACTTCGTCAACCGTCAGGCCATTTTCCTCGTGCTGTTCGGCGCGCTGATGGTGGGGCTGTCGTTTCTCAGCCCGCGTCAGGTGCGCCGTGCGGCGTTGCTGCTGCTGGTCGTGGGCCTTGGGCTTGTGGTCTTCACGCTGTTCTTCGGTGCGGAGGTGAAGGGCGCACGGCGCTGGATCAACCTGCCCGGCTTCTCGCTCCAGCCCTCCGAGCTGATCAAACCGGCCTTTGCGGTTATTGTCGCCTGGGCGTTCTCCGAGCGGCAGACGCGGCGCGATATGCCCTCGCTTGTCATCGCGATGGTGCTGCTGCCGATGGTGGTGGTGCCGCTGATCCGCCAGCCGGACCTTGGCCAGACCATTCTGATCACGGCGGTGTGGTGCGCGCTGTTCTTTCTGGCCGGCTTGCACATCCTCTGGGTGGTGGGGCTTGCGGGGCTGGGCGTTGTTGGTTTGCTGGCGGCCTATCGTTTCCTGCCGCATGTGACGGACCGCATCGACCGCTTTCTCAACAAGGGCGGCACCTCCGACACCTTCCAGACCGATATGGCGCTGGAGAGCATGCTCTCGGGCGGCTGGTTCGGGCGCGGGCCGGGGGAGGGCATCGTCAAACGCTCCCTGCCGGACAGCCACACCGACTTCATGTTCTCGGTGATCGGCGAGGAATTCGGCGCCATCACCTGCATGCTGCTGGCGCTGGTCTATGCCTTTATCGTCGTGCGCGCCCTGATGAGCGCGCGTGAAAGCAATGATCCGTTCTCGCGCATGGCCGCGGCAGGGCTCGTGGTGCTGTTCGGTCTTCAGAGCTTCATCAATATGGCGGTGAACCTCAACCTCATTCCGCCCAAGGGCATGACGCTGCCCTTCCTGTCCTATGGCGGTTCTTCCATGCTGTCGGTGGCGATCACCACCGGTTTTCTGCTCGCGCTGACGCGCAAGCGCCCGAAGGCGGCGCTTTACGAACGACTTGGCGGTGCTCAGGACGAGGCTCCCGTCTATCCCGCGCCAACTGGCGGAAAGTTGCACCATGCCTGACGAAAAGCGCCCCATTCTGCTCGCCGCCGGGGGGACCGGCGGCCATCTTTTTCCTGCCGAAGCGCTGGCCGAGGTGCTGACCCAGCGCGGCCAGCAGGTGGCGCTGGTGACCGATACGCGGGTCGATGCGTGGGTCGCGCGGTTTCCCGGTGATGTCTATACGCTCACGGCAGGCACGGTGACCGGATCGGGGCTGTGGAGCAAGGTGCGTGGCACCTTGCGACTGGTGCGCGGCGTGTTTCAGGCCAGCGGCATCATCGGCCAGATCAAACCCAAAGCGATCGTCGGTTTCGGCGGCTACCCCACTGTGCCGCCGGTGCTCGTGGGGTCCATGAAGGGCATTCCCACGATCATCCATGAGGGCAACGCCGTCATGGGGCGAGCCAACCGCTTCCTCGCGCCGCGCGTCACGCGGATCGCGACCGGTTTCCCGCTCAAGCACAACGCCTTCCCGGATAAAACCGAGCTGACCGGCAACCCCGTGCGCAAGCCCGTGCTGCGCGCGGCGGAAAAGGCCTATCCCGCGCTGGAAGAGGGCGGGGAAATCCGCATTCTTGCGTTCGGCGGCAGCCAGGGCGCTCGCGTGATGTCCGATGTGGTGCCCAACGCGCTGCATAACCTGCCTGAGGAACTGCGCACCCGTCTGCGCGTGACGCAGCAGGCGCGCGATGAGGATGTGTTCCGGGTGCAGACCTCTTACACCAAGCACGGCATCAAGGCGGAGGTTGCGGCCTTCTTCTCAGATCTGCCGTCGCGCATGGCGGAGAGCCATCTGGTTATTGCCCGCGCCGGGGCTTCCACGGTGTCCGAGCTGTCGGTGATCGGGCGGCCCGGTATTCTCGTGCCGCTGCCCGGTGCGCTGGATCAGGATCAGGCCAGCAATGCCGAGGTGATTTCGGCAGCGGGCGGGGCCATCATCATGCCGCAGAGCCAGTTTTCGCCCAACCACCTCGCGGATCTGGTGGCGGAGCTGGTCAATGAACCCGGCAAGCTGGAGCGCATGGCGCAGGGCGCGCGTTCCATCGGGGTTGCGGATGCGGCATCGCGTCTTGCGAGCGAAGTGCTTTCCATGATCGCTCCGGCCTGATAGGGGCAGGGCGATCATTTTTCGCGCCTTCCAGGACGAGGGCGCTTTTCATGCCCCGGTGCCTTCCCCCGTTGCGCGTTGCCGACGGAGGGTGCCTGCGGCAGTCTCCTTTTGGCAAGAACAGCCCAACCTCAGACGACACCCATGAAAATCCCCCGCGAAACAGGTCCCATCCATTTCATCGGCATTGGCGGCATCGGCATGTCCGGCATTGCGGAAGTGCTCGCCAACCTTGGCTACAAGGTGCAAGGCTCGGATGCGGCGGATAACGCCAACGTCAAGCGGTTGCGCGAGAAGGGCGTCACCTGCTTTGTCGGTCATGGGCCGCAGAACGTGGCGGGCGCGGGCGTTGTGGTGGTTTCCACCGCCATCAAGCGCGACAACCCGGAACTGGTGGCCGCCCGCGAAGCCCGCATTCCCGTGGTGCGCCGCGCGGAAATGCTGGCCGAGCTGATGCGCCTGAAGACCTGCGTTGCCATTGCCGGCACGCATGGCAAGACCACCACGACCTCGCTGGTGGCGACCCTGCTCGACAAGGGCGGGCTGGACCCCACGGTCATCAACGGCGGCATCATCAACGCTTACGGCACTAACGCGCGCCTTGGCGGGGGCGACTGGATGGTGGTGGAGGCGGATGAGAGCGACGGCACCTTCCTCAAGCTGCCCGCCGATGTCGCCATCGTCACCAATATCGACCCCGAGCACCTCGACCATTTCGGCACGTTCGATGCCATCAAGAAGGCGTTCCGCACGCTGGTCGAGAACCTGCCGTTTTACGGTTTTTCGGTCATGTGCATCGATCATCCGACCGTGCAGGAGCTGGTGGGGCAGATCGAGGATCGCCGTGTCATCACCTATGGCGAGAACGTGCAGGCCGATGTGCGCCTGATGAACGTGAATCTGGAGGGCGGGGAATGCCGCTTCTCGGTGCTGATCCGGGATCGCAAGAGTGGCACCGTGACGGAACTGCCGGACATGGTGCTGCCGATGCCGGGGCATCACAATGCGCTCAATGCCACTGCTGCCATCGCCGTGGCCTTCGAGCTTGGTGTGCCGGTGGATGTGATCCGCGAGGGGCTGGCGGGCTTTGGCGGCGTCAAGCGCCGCTTCACCAAGACCGGCACCTGGAATGGTGTTACCATTTTCGATGACTACGGCCATCACCCCGTGGAAATCGCCGCTGTGCTGCGTGCGGCCCGCGCTTCCACCAAGGGCAATGTGATCGCCGTGGTGCAGCCGCATCGCTACACGCGTCTTCAGTCGCTGTTTGCGGAGTTCTCCACCTGCTTCAACGATGCCGATACCGTGATTGTGGCCGACACTTACGCCGCCGGAGAGGCCCCCATTCCGGGCGCGGACAAGGAGGGCCTTGTCGCTGCCATCAAGGCGCATGGGCATCGCCATGTGATTGCGTTGGAAAGCCCTGAAACGCTCGCCAAGCATGTCGCTGCCACCGCCAAGCCGGGGGATTATGTCGTGCTGCTGGGGGCGGGCAACATCACCCAATGGGCCTATGCGCTGCCGGGCGAGCTCAACGCCTTCAAGGGCAACGCCTGATGGCGGGCGAGCTTGCCAAGCTGGTTGAGGCGCGCCTGCCCGACCTTCGCGGCCGCGTGCTTTTCAATGAGCCGCTGGCCCCGCTGACGTGGTTCCGGGTCGGCGGTCCGGCCGAGCTGCTTTTTACCCCGGCGGATGTCGAGGATCTCGCCTATTTCCTCAAGAACCTGCCGACCGAAGTGCCGGTGCATGTCATGGGGCTGGGCTCCAACACCATCTTCCGCGATGGCGGGGTCGAGGGGGTTGTCATCCGCCTCGGCGGCAAGGCTTTCGCGCATTGCGAGGTGGAGCCGGGTCACCAGATCCGCGTGGGTGCGGCGGTGCCCGATGCCAAGGTCGCGCGCGTTGCCGCTGACGCCGGGATTGGCGGGCTTTCGTTCCTGCGCGGCATTCCCGGCGCCATCGGCGGGGCGCTGCGCATGAACGCGGGCGCGCATGGCGGGGAGACGAAGGATGGCTTCGTTTCTGCCAAGGGGGTCGATCGTCTGGGCCATATCCGCACGTTCACCAGCGCGGATATGGGCTTTGTCTATCGCAATGCGGCGGGTGCGCCGCTCGATGTGATTTTCGTCGAGGCGGTTTTTGCTGGCCAGCCGGGGGATCCGGCGGTGCTCGCCGCCGAGATGGAAGAGATCACCAAAAAGCGCGAGGCGACCCAGCCGATCAAAGAGAAGACCGGCGGCTCCACCTTCAAGAATCCGCCGGGCAATTCGGCCTGGAAGGTGATTGATGCGGCAGGCTGCCGCGGCCTACGTAAGGGCGGCGCGCAGGTGAGCGAGATGCATTGCAACTTCCTGATCAACACTGGCGACGCTACAGCCGCCGATATCGAGGGGTTGGGCGAGGAGGTCCGCGCGCGCGTCAAAGCGCATTCGGGCATTGAATTGCAGTGGGAAATCAAACGCGTGGGTAAAGCCTGACGCGATGGCTGAGGCCGGGCTGCAAATGGCGTGCGTTTCTTTTCCCCCTCGCTCCGGACGAGGCTCGTCCGCTCAGGGGGGATGCGCTCCGATGCTCACGTACAGGGAGTACGCTCCGCTTCGGTGCTCCCGCACCACCATTTTCGCCACGGCCTGAGCCATCGGGGCGGGGTAGCTGAAGGAAGAAAACCATGGCCAAGCATGTCGC